>JBOGDX010000588.1:0-1377 GCA_050743225.1 Actinomycetes bacterium
GCAGCGCCTTCATCCAGGTGCCAAGATCGTCCGGGGTACGCGCGGAGATGAGGTTTCCGTCGACGACCGTCGCGTCGTCGACCCAGTCGACCCCGGCGTTCTCCATGTCGTCGCGAATCGCGGAAAGGCTCGTGGCCCGCCGGCCTTTGAGGATCTTCGCCGAGATCGGCACCCATCCGGCGTGACAGATGAACGCGATCGGCTTGTCCGCCGTGTCGAAGTCGCGAACCAGGTCGAGCACTTTCGATGATCGGCGGAGCCTGTCCGGCGCGAATCCGCCGGGTATCACGAGCGCATCGAACGCGTCGGCGGCCACGGCATCGACGATCGTGTCGACGTCGAGCGGACCGTAGCCCTTCTTGCCGTGCACCGGATTGTCGTCGATGCCGGCGATCGTCACCTCGACGCCCTCCTCGCGGAGGCGGAAGACCGGGTAGAGAAGCTCCATGTCCTCGAACAGGTCAGCCGCGAGGACGAGCACCTTGCGCTCGGCGAGTGGCATGTCCCAACTCTACGTTCGCTGCCCGCCGGTAAGGGCCTCTCGTCCGATCAGTGCCAAGAGGTTGGGGCGGATGCACGTGGTCGACACGGCAACGGCCTTGCCGGCGAGCCCTTGGTCGGTGATGGTGCGCAGCATGCTCGCGGCGAGGTCGGCGCGCGCGGTGAAGGGTGCGGGAGCGTGGTCCTCGCAGAGCTCATAGTCGGTGACCGCGGGGTGGTCGAAGAGTCCGGATGGGCGGAGGACGGTCCAGTCGAGCCCACTCTCCAGGACGATCTTTTCCATGCGCCGCATGTCGGCGTAAGTCGTCTTGCCGATGGTGGCGGTGACGACCGGCGCGATGACGCGGTTGAGCAGGAAGCCGCCGCGCGGCTGGGGCAGATCGACCGTTGCGCTGGAGCTGACCACGACCAGGCGTCTGACACCGTGACGGCGCATGGCGTCGACGATGGCAACGCTGCTCCGGGAGTAGAGCGTGATAGGTGCTCGCGTGTACTTCGTCCCGAGCGATGAGAGCACTGCGTCGGCACCCTCGACCACCTTGTACACAGCCGACTCGTCCTCGGCGTCGGCTCCGGCGACCTCGAGGCGGGGGTGGCTGATCGGGAAGTCGAACGGCCGGCGGGTCACCGCCACAGCAGTGTGACCCGCGTCCAGCACCTGCTGGGTCAGCAGCCTCCCCGTCGGTCCGTTGGCTCCGAAGATCGTGATGCGCATGCCATGCTCCTCACCTAGAAGGTACGAGAAGCATGTAATACGAAAACCGTATTATATGCAATTCATAGCAGCGGGAGACGCTGGTGATGACGCGAGACGCGGACACCCAGGAGGAACGACGCCGGCGACGCCGACTGGCGTCGGCCGCCAAGCAGGGGCTG
>JBOGDX010000588.1:1387-2016 GCA_050743225.1 Actinomycetes bacterium
AGCTCGGCGTGCTCGGTCACCGCGTGGGCACGCAGGTGGAGCTCAAGGACCTGGACCTCGACTGCCTCGACGTCATCGCCCGGCACGGACCCCTGGGGCCGAGCACGCTCGCCCGACGGGTCGGAGTGCACGCCGCCACCATGACCGGCATCCTGAGCCGTCTGGAGGACGCAGGCTGGATCGTCCGCGAGCGGGTCCAGACCGACCGTCGAGCGGTGGTCGTCCGCAGCGTTCCGGATCGCCAGCGCGAAGTGGTCCGGCTGTACGACGGGATGAACACCGCGCTGGACGGCGTCCTGGCCGACTACTCCGACGAGCAGCTGCACACGATCGTCGACTTCCTGCGCCGTGCGACCGAGGCGGGCCGAGGATCCGCTGCCGACCTCGCCTAGTCGGTCCGTCAGACCCCGGAGGCGTCCTTCGCGACGTCGCCGATGACCGTGGCGAGGTCCCGCGGGCGCGACCACATCGGCCAGTGGCTCGTCGGCAGGTCGACGTAGGTCACGTCGCGCAGCTCGGCCAGGCCGGCGAGGAACGAATAGCCCTCCTTGACTGCGTCCTTGTACTGCTCGGAGGTGAAGCCCGTGCACACGACCGTGCTCGGGACGTCGAGGCGCGCCCCGTTGGTC
>JBOGDX010000589.1:0-2011 GCA_050743225.1 Actinomycetes bacterium
GGCGTGCACAGGAGGGTGCCGCCGGCCACCAGGCCGGCCAGCCCCAGCCCCTGGCCGAGTGACCGCTCGGCGACCCGGGCGCCCGGGTGCCGCGCGACGTCCAGCGCGACGGCGACCTGCAGGGCGGTCATCGGGACCGCGCCGAGGAGCAGGACCGCGAGCAGCGCGGCGAGCTCGCCGTACCTCGTCTGGTCCATCGCCCGCACAGCCGCGAGGGTCAAGAGGTAGCCGAGGACGTTGCCGAGCATCACCGCCGCGGCCACGAGACCGCCGGCGCGGACCACGGCGGACCGACGTCCGCTCTCGGTCGTCGGCACGGCCGGACCTCCTGCGCCTTCTAGGGTTGGCGCGACGTGCCGTCATTGGCGTCGGCCTGCGAGAACGATACGAGCCGAGAGGGTGGGCAGGGGCGTGCTGACGGCCATCGACCGGTCACCGGGCGAGAGCCCGAGCCGTCGCGACGCAGCCGCGGCCTACGTCGTCCCCACCGTCCTGGCCGCGTTGGTCGTCCTCCCGCTGCTTCCGCCGGGCTTCGTCCTCTCCTACGACATGGTGTTCACCCCCCGGCAGCCGCTGCGGCCGGAGAGCATCGGGGTCGGTGCGTCGTTGCCGCGAGCCGTGCCGGTCGACGCCGTGGTGGCCGCGGTCGAGACCGTGCTGCCCGGCATGCTCCTGCAGAAGCTGGTGCTGGTCGCCGTGCTCGTCGGCGCCGGGGTCGGTGCGGCCCGGCTGGGTCTACGAACCGCCCATGGGGCCGGGCTCCCGGCGGGCGTCGTCGGCGCGGTGACCGGCGCGGTGTACGTGTGGAACCCGTACGTCGCCGAGCGCTTCGTCATCGGGCACTGGTCGCTGCTCGTCGCCTACGCCGTGCTGCCGTGGACCCTGTCGACCGCGTGGGACGTGCGGGCGCGCACACCTGGCGCGCCGCCGAGGCTGGTGCTGCTCCTCGCCGCGTCGGCCATCACGCCGACCGGGGGTCTCGTTGCGGCCTTCGCGGCGGTCATCGCGGTGGGCCGGAGACGTGCCGCGCTCGGGGTCGCGTTCGCAGCCGCCGTCATGAACGCCCCGTGGGTCGTCGCGGGGGCGCTGCACCCGCAGGCCGGCACGGCGGACCCGGACGGGGTGGCCGCGTTCGCGCTGCGCGCGGAGTCGTGGCTGGGCGTCGCCGGCTCGGCGCTGTCGTTGGGCGGCATCTGGAACGCGGAGGTGGTGCCCGACAGCCGGGAGGGCGCCGCCGCCGCCGCGGTGATCGCGCTGCTGCTGCTGGCGCTGGCGGCGGTCGGCCTGTCGGGGTGGGGACGGATGTCGGCGCGGTCACGCTGGACGCTGGCCGTCCTCGCCGGCGCCGGGCTGGTCCTGTCGCTCGGCTCGAGCCTCCCGGGGCCTGACGCGGTGGTGCGTTGGGCGGTGACGACAGTTCCTGGGGCCGGGCTGCTGCGCGACGCCCACAAGTGGCTGGTGCTTCTCGCGCTGCCGCTGGCCCTGGCCGTGGGCTGGGGGGCCGGGCGGGTCGCGGAAGCGCTTCGGGCCCGGGTCACCGACCCGCCCGAGCGGGCCGCTGCCGTGGTGGGGGCGGGCGCGCTGGCCGTTCTCGTCGCGGTCGCGACGGTGCCGGACCTGGTCTGGGGGGTGGGCGGGCGTCTGGAGCTGGTGCGCTATCCCCAGGACTGGTACGACGTGAGGTCGGCGCTCGCCGACGTCCCCGCGGACGAGCTGGTCGTGGTGGTGCCGTTCCAGACCTTCCGGGCGTACCCCTGGAACTCCGGTCGGACTGTGCTCGACCCCGCGCCACGCTGGTTCCGCCAGGACCTCGTGGTCGACGACGACCTCCCGCTGCGCGGGACCGCGGTGGAGGGGGAGAGCCGCCGCGCCGCGGTGGTCGAGCGCGCCCTGGCCGGGCCGGACCCCGTCGGCGCGCTCACCTCCCGGGGCGTCCACTGGGTGCTCGTCGAGCGGTCGACGCCGGGGCCGGTCCCGCCGGACCTGCTGCGCGCCGGGACCGTCGTGACGT
>JBOGDX010000590.1:0-2010 GCA_050743225.1 Actinomycetes bacterium
GCTCGTCGGCGCGCCCAACATGGCCGCGAACCTCGACTCGCTGGCGACCGGTGGGCGGATCTCGATCATCGGCGTCGGCGCCGGCGGCGAGGCCGAGGGTCAGGGTCAGGACGCCGACGGCGGCGGCGCTGCGGGCCGGCAGGGGCATGGTCCGTGCTCCTCGGGTCGGGGAGACCGTTTCCGCCCATTTTTCGCCCCCCGAGGCGGCTCGCGGGGCATCTTCCCCCCGAGCCGCGCGAGACGCAAACCGGACACGGCCGACCGCCTCGACCTCCGGCGACGAGCCTCGCCCGCGTTCTGGCCGTGCGGATTCGCGAGGATTGGAGTGCCCTGAGCCCACCTTGCGGCGCTCAGAAGCCCCTCCGATCCTGCGACGTCGGCTACTCCGGCACCCGGCCGGCCCGGACCATGCCGCCCCAGCTCACGCCCGCGGGAGCCGCTCGGCGCCGTCGGGATGCCGCTGGCGGGGGAGCGACGCAGTTGTCATGTCGGAGCCCCGCCGGCCGACGACCGGTCAGCCCGGCAGGTCCGGAAGCAGGCCCAGCTGCTCGAGGAGCTCGACCTGGTCGAAGTAGAAGCGGTGGTCGGTGATGACGCCGTCCTTGACGGTGGCGATGTCACAGGCGCGGACCCGGACCTTCTTCCCGGTGGCCGGGATCTCGCCGGTCGGCAGGACCAGCGGGCCGGTGTTGGTCCCGACGACGAATCCCTCGTCGATCGCGACGTTGCCCGCCTCGTGCTCGGCCAGCGGCTCGTAGCGGGCGTCGGGGAACGCCCCGAGGAACTCCACCAGGTACTCCGCGATGCTCTCCCGACCCCGGATCTCCCCCCTGTCCGGGGTGACGGCGACGGCGTCGAGGGCGTACAGCTTGGCGGCGGTGTCCGCGTTCTTCGAGAACGCCGCTGCGGTGACCTCGTCCATCAGCTGACGTGCCTCGCCCATGTCGTTCTCCTCTCGCCGGAACCCGCCGGCGGACGTTTCGTCCGCCGGCTTGGGCGCGCCCGTCCGGGCACCGTTTCACTCAACGCCCGCCCGCCACCGGTGTCCAGGGCGAGCCGGCTCAGGCCCCATCGAGGTGGGTCGGCGCGAACATCCGCAAGAGCGCCGGTAGCACGACCACGTTCGGGCCGTCCGCCGCCAGAGCCGTCGCGAGGTGCTTCTCCAGCGACTCGGGGCTGGACATCGTCGCCGGCACGCCGAAGGACTCGGCCAGCGCGACGAAGTCCGGCCGCGCGAGCTCGGTCCCGAAGGCCGCGCCGAACGCGCCGGTCATGTACTCGCGCAGGATCCCGTAGCCCCCGTCGTCGACGACCAGCCAGGTGACCGGCAGGTCGTGCTGGCGCACGGTGGCCAGCTCGGCGATGCCGTACATCGCACCGCCGTCGCCGGACACCGCGAGCACCCGGCGCCCGCCGGGCTGCGACGCGGCCGCGCCGACCGCGGCCGGGAAGCCGTAGCCGAGGCCACCCGCGCCCTGTGCCGAGTTCATCGAGCCCGACACCCGGGCGTCCCAGGCCGACCAGGCCCAGTAGGCCAGGATCGTCATGTCCCAGAAGCTGGACGTCTCGTCGGGCAGCGCGGCGCGGACTGCGTCGAGCACGCCGCGCTCGAAGCCGAGGTCCTGGCCATCGAGCCGTGCTCGGACCCGCGCCAGCAGGTCCGTGACCTGCTGCTCCGCCGCGCCGTCGGACCTCCGGCGCTCGACGCGTGCGACCAGGCCCTCCAGCGCCAGCCGCGCGTCGGCGTGCAGCGCCAGGGCCGGATGGTTTGCCTCAAGCTTGCCGAGGTCCGCCTCGACCTGCACGACTCGGCCGCGGGGTCGGAACGTGTGGTAGTTGCTGGACAGCTCGCCCAGGCCGCTGCCGACCACGAGCAGAACGTCCGCGTCCTCGAGCAGGTCGGTCGTGTGGCGGTCCTCCAGCCAGGACTGCAGCGACAAGGGATGCCCCCACGGGAACGCGCCCTTCGCGCCGAAGGTCACCGCGACCGGCGCCCGAAGCGCCTCGGCC
>JBOGDX010000591.1:0-2003 GCA_050743225.1 Actinomycetes bacterium
CACCGGATGTCCGCTCACTTCTACGGCAACGAGGTCAAGCCGACCAAGCGTTACCTGCTCGGACGCAGCCTCGGCCACATCACCCGGCACTTCCTGCTGATGACGGCGACCCCGCACGCCGGCAAGGACGAGGATTTTCAGCTGTTTATGGCCCTGCTCGACCCGGACCGCTTCGTCGGCAAACCCCGAGGCGCCGGCAAGGCGGACACCGCCGACCTGATGCGCCGGATGATCAAGGAACGCCTGCTCCGGTTCGACGGTCGCCCTCTGTTTCCGGAACGCCGGGCCTACTCCGTGCCCTACGCGCTGACGGCTGAAGAGGCCCGGCTCTATGAGCAGGTGACGGACTACGTCCGCGAAGAGATGGGTCGGGCCGACCGGCTCCGCGACCGCGGTGAGGGCAGGCGCGGCAACCGGGTCGGCTTCGCGCTCACCGTGCTGCAGCGCAGGCTCGCGTCCAGCCCCGAGGCCATCTACCAGTCACTCGTGCGTCGGGTGCAGCGGCTGTCCGTAGAGCGCGACGAGCTCCGGTCCGGGGGCATGTCGCGCATCGAGCAAGCCCTGGCGGAGGTTGTGTATCCCGACGACGAGTCCGAGTTCTTCGAGGACATGGAGGCAGCCGAGCTCGAGGAGGTGGAGGAGCAGCTGGTCGACTCGGCGTCGGCGGCTCGGACAGCGGCTGAGCTGGACCTCGAGATCGCCACCCTGGAGCGGCTGGCCCAGCTGGCCCGCCGCGTCCGGGACGCCGGCACGGACCGCAAGTGGACGCAGTTCGCCAGCCTGCTCGATGACGCACCCCAGCTCCGACGCCCCGACGGCGGGCGGCGCAAGCTCATCGTCTTCACCGAGCACCGCGACACCCTCAACTACCTCGTCGAACGGCTGCGGACACGGCTCGGCCGCCCCGATGCCGTTGTCACGATCCACGGCGGCACGAAGCGAGAGGACCGCCGCGCCATCCAGGAGACCTTCACCCAGGACCGCGACTGCCTGGTCATGGTCGCCACCGACGCCGCCGGGGAGGGCATCAACCTGCAGCAGGCCCACCTGCTGGTGAACTACGACCTGCCGTGGAACCCCAACCGGATCGAGCAGCGATTCGGCCGAGTGCACCGGATCGGACAGACCGAGGTCTGCCACATGTGGAACCTGGTCGCCGCCGAGACCCGAGAGGGCGAGGTCTACCTGCGGCTTCTGGACAAGCTCGACGAGCAGCGGGCAGCTCTCGGCGGCCAGGTCTTTGACGTGCTCGGGGAGGCCCTGCCGGGGCGCAACCTGCGTGACCTGCTGCTGGAGGCGGTCTGCTACGGCGACCGCCCCGAGGTCCGCGCACGCCTTGACGAGGTGATCGACGCCCGAGTGGGCGACGGCCTCGCCGAGCTTGTGCGCGCCCACGCGCTGGCCAGCGACGTGATGTCCATTGCCGACGTCCAAAGCGTCCGGCTGCGGATGGAGGAGGCAGCCGCGCGCCGGCTGCAGCCCCACCACGTGAGCGCCTTCTTCCTCGCGGCGCTCGAGCATGTCGGCGGGCGTGCCGTGCCACGTGAGGCTGAACGCTTCGAGGTCACCCACGTGCCGGCCGCCGTGCGTACCCTGGACCGGCAGCGCGGTGGTGGCCGCGCGCCGCTCCTAGCGCGGTACGAGCGAATCTGCTTCGACAAGGACAAGATGCACCTGCCCGGCCGACCGGTGGCCGAGCTCGTCGTGCCGGGCCACCCGTTGCTCGATGCTCTGATCGAGTTGCTGCTCGAGCGGCACGGTGACGTCCTGCGGCAGGGCGCGGTCCTGGTCGACGAGTCCGACCCCTCCGAACGGGCCCACGTCCTCGTCGGCGTCGACTCCGCCATCGCCGACGGGCGCAGTGACTCCACCGGACGACCGACGGTCGTCTCCCGCCATGCCGGGTTCGTCGCGCTCGGCGCGGACGGCGAGCCATCCGACGCCGGCCCGGCCCCGTACCTCGACCTGAGGCCGGCAACCGACGACGAGCTCGCCGCGCTGCG
>JBOGDX010000592.1:0-2003 GCA_050743225.1 Actinomycetes bacterium
CGTCAGGATCTCATCGAGAGCACAGGTGCGGTAGAAGCCGACGACGATCGACATCCTGCGGGACACTGTGGACGGCTTGAATCGGCGGACCTCCTGCATCCAGCGCACGTAGAGCTCGACGTGCGGGCGTTGCGCCGCGAGCGGGTCGAGACCGCGCTCGGTACACCAGCGGAGGTAGACCCGAAGGTCGGACTCGGTATGGGACCGGGATAGACCCTTGTACCGGGCGAGATACCCGGCAACAGCGCGACGGAGGACCTCGGACCCCTCGATCGTGGCGGGCAGAGGCAGGAGTTCCAGGGTGGTTGTCATGCCCTGAATGTGCACCGAGCGGCATGAGCGCGTGTTCGTGTGCCTCATACGTCCTGTGGGCTTTCAGGACCATGCGCGGCAGGCGTGGCGCGCGAACTCGGTCTCGTTCCCGACGCGGCCTTGGAAGCGAAGTTGCCCGGCGCCCAGCTCTTCGAGCTGCCTCGGAGTGAAATGAACCTGGGATAGCGTCTCATCTGCTTCCCGGTGGTTGGCGATGACGATGTACTGCGTCCCCGGATTCAGTGGGCCGGGGTCACGGCGCACCTCCCAGCCAGGCCCGGGGCTCTCGATGTGGAGCACGGTGTCGTGCCGCACCGGTGCGGACGCTCGCCAGATCCCGATCGGCTCTTGCGGTTGTGTTTCCGGGCCCTGGCGTGCCCCATAGAGCCCGACTTCATCGACCGCGCCAGAGCACACCTTCAGCACGAGCAGCATCGAGCCGGAAGGGTCCAGCGTGGCCGCGACGGCTCCATTGACCTCAGTGGTGATCTGGCTGCCGCAGCCGGTGAGGAGACTCAACACGCAGATGACGGCTGCGGCAGGCACAGAGCAGACGCCGGCCCTGGCGGGCCTTGGTCATGGTCATGCCATCTCTCTCGCTCGTAGCAGGGGGTAGGCCAGTGCATTGATACCGAGCGCGACTAGGACGACGGCGACGAGGTAAGCCGCACCGGTCAAGTCCCCCGCTAGCACGCTGACGAGCAAGTCCGCGTGCGGAGCCACCAGGAACAGCCAGATGCCGGAGAAGGTCGCGTTGAACGGGTCGTGGGTCTGCCAGTCCCAGGCGACGAACCCGGCCACGACGAGCTCCACGAGCGAGTACGCCCCCAGAGCCCACCGCCAGTGCCGCATTGTGCGGTTCACCTCCGGCGCCTTCGCCTCGACATGAACACAGTGTCGGCGTGAGGGCCGCCCACCTGATTGAGTACGGGTACTCAGATGCGCCGGGCGGTTCGACTATCGGCGAGTAACCAAAACCGCCGAGAGACCTCCGCGCCGATCGCCGGCATGAGAGTGCGTCGCGAGAATCGCTCGTAACAGGGATTAGGCATCGCTTCGTCCGGCATGATCGACACATGGCTGGGGGAAGCGATACGGCGGGCAGGCGCCTAACGGTGTGGGTCGGTGGCTGGCAGCAAGAGTGCTGCGGGGACCAGTGGTCTATCGGTTCGACAGTCAGCTGGACTCTTGCTGACGCCGACGAGGACTACCTCACTCCATTGTTTCCGCCTGAGGCAAGCGTGTCCGTGGACCGAGCCGAGGAACACCATGGCGCGCTGCCTGATGATGCGCCGTGCACATTGGGGACGGTGGTGTCGATTCGCGGCGTCCACCTGCGCTACGAGCCGCTCCCGGACGGTAATCCGAGGACGCTGTACCCCGTCCCTGGGTCTGCCCGCCTGACCTCCTTGACACAGTCCGACGGTGATGAGTCCCGTTTGGACGGCTTCGCTGGCTACCTCGTGGAGATCGAGACCTAAGCCGAGCCGAAGCGCCGGTACCGAGCACTCGAGCGGCGGCAGAAGAGGACGTTCAACAAGCGCCGTCACGAGGGCCGATGCGATAATCAGCCGCCAACTCACTCGTGTGTTGCAGCCCGAAAGGTTGCGCCGTGTTCTGTCGCGTTGCTGTCCTGACGGTTGCCGCCGTGGCGGGGCTGTCCGGTTGTGGGCAGCAGAACTCCTACGACG
>JBOGDX010000593.1:0-2001 GCA_050743225.1 Actinomycetes bacterium
GTCCGACAGCGACCGGGCCACGCCGCGCAGCGAGACCGTCGCGCGTTCCAGCGCCTCCAGCCCGGTCCGCAGGCTCACGCCGACGTTCGGCCGCTTCAGGCTCCGCGGGTTCAGCCGCAGGCTCGTCTCGGCCCGCTCCAGCTCGCGGTCGGCGCGCAGGATGTCCCGTCCGAGCCCGCGCGCCATCTCCAGCCATCGCAGCGCCTGCTCCGCGTCGTACTCCCCCCGCACCTCTCGCGAGACGGTGCGCAGCGCCTCCGCCGTCGATCGGGCCAGGTCCTGCACGGCGGCCGCCGCCGGGCGGACGTAGAGCGGTGGGGCGATCACCGAGCCGACCAGGACGCCGACGACGGCCCCGACGATCGTCTCGAGCACCCGCCCCTCGGCCGCGACGTCCGCCCCGCCGACGGCGAGCACGAGCATCGCGCTGATCGGCACCTCGGCCACCTCGGGGCCCAGGCGCAGCAACCGGCCGACGACCAGTGACGCGGCGACCGCGAGGCCGAGGCTCCACCACGTCAAGGGCACCCACGCCGACAGGCCGACGGCGACGAGCACACCGGCCGTCACACCCACGACGCGGCGCATCCCCGCACGCAAGGTGTCGTAGAGCGTGAGCTGGACGACGAGCAGCGCCGTCAGCGGCGCGAGCACCGGCCGCGGGTTGTCCGAGACCGGGAACGCGGCGACGTAGGCGACGACGGCGGCCAGCGTGGTCTTGAGGGTGCGCACGCCGCGCAGCCGGACCCTGCCGTCCCCGCTCCGCAAGAAGGACGGCACGCGGCGAACGGTCACCAGGTGAGTCCCTCGCGGGCGAGGGCGGCCTCGGTCTGCAGGCGGTCCATCGGGTCCAGGGGCGGCATCGGCGGGGACGGGACCTCGAGCATGCGGCAGGCCGAGATCAGCACCCAGTCGTACGCGAGCGAGGCGGCCGCCAGGCGTTCCATCTTCGACGGCTGCTCCGTGGAGTAGGTCTGCTCGAGCAGCGTCGCCAGCCGTCGCAGGTCCTCGGCCAGCCGCTCGACGGGCACCGTGTCCGGTTTGGGCGGCGCCGGGTGGACCCGCCGCCAGAGGGCGCCCAGGGCCGCGAACGCCCGGTCGAGGTGGCCCAGCAGCGCGGCCGCGACGAGCACGACGACGGCCAGGCCCGCCACCGCCAGCCAGCCCACCCGTGCCACCTCCTGCCGGTCTTCAGGATGCCTCCGCCGAGACCCGGACACCAGGCGCGGCCGGACCTAGACTCGCCGGACCAGGGCTCACCGATCCAGACCAAGGGCGGGCGGGGTGCCGATGACCTCGACGGTTGCGCGGCATCCGGGCCTGCGGCCGTACGTGCCCGACCTGCTGGGCTCCTGGCAGCCGACGGCGGGCGACAACCGGCACATGCGGGTTCCGGGATCCCTCGCCTTCGTCGACATCTCGGGGTTCACCCGTCTCACCGAGCGCCTGGCCCGCCGGGGCAAGGTCGGCGCCGAGGAGATGAGCGACCTCCTCAACGCGACCTTCGCGGCACTGCTTGAGGACGCGCTGGCCGAGGGTGCCGACCTGGTCAAGTGGGGCGGCGACGCGGTGCTGCTGCTCTTCCGAGGGACCGACCACGCCGGACGTGCCTGCCGGGCCGCGTTCGACATGCGGGCGACGCTGCGCACCGTCGGCACGCTGCGGACCAGCGCGGGCACCGTGACGCTGCGCATGTCCGTGGGTGTGCACAGCGGCGACTTCGACTTCTACCTCGTGGGAGACCCGGACCGGCACCGGGAGCTGCTCGTCGTGGGCCCCGAGGCGAGCACGACCGCCCGGATGGAGTCCGTCGCGACCGCCGGCCAGGTGATCGTCAGCGACCGCACGGCAGTCCTCCTGCCCCGGCTGGTGCACCGGCCCGGCCCGGTCGAAGGCTCCCGCCTCCTCCGGGGCCGGCCGCCTGCTGAGCAGCCGGTCGTGCCCGAGCAGCGTCGGTCCACGGCGTCCGACGACGACCGTCTCGGCCAGTACGTCCCGGCC
>JBOGDX010000594.1:0-1984 GCA_050743225.1 Actinomycetes bacterium
CGGCTGGGGACCCGCTGCCCCGGGTGGATCGCCAGCGCTGCCAGCCGTAGACGGAGACCGCGACGAACATGACCTGCCGGCCTGCCTGGCCGAGCAGGTTCTCGGGCTGCGGGTTGTCGAACACGGCACCGAGGAACACCGTGAACAGCAAAACGTTGCCGGCGATGCCGACCGGCCACGCCCAGACCTTGCGCCGCATGCCGCCGAGTGCCGAGGCGAGGCCGAACGCGTTGCCGATGATCTCGCGCCACAGGATGTGCTTGGTGCCGAAGTCCAGCTGGGCCTCGAACAGCCACTCCAACAGGTTCACTCAGCTCTCCTCGCTCGTCCTGACACTTGTCAGGCTCTCGACGGGGTTCTGCGGGGTCACGGTCTGACAACTCAGGAGGCGCTCGACGTACTTGGCGACGACGTCCACCTCGAGGTTGACCGGGTCGCCCGGCTGCTTGCGGCCGAGCGTGGTCAGCTCGAGGGTCGTCGGGATGAGGCCCACCGTGAACGAGCGGTCGGCCACCGAGGCGACCGTCAACGAGACGCCGTCCACGGTGATCGACCCCTTGTGCACGACGTAGCGCGCCAGCGCATCGGGCAGCGAGATGCGCACCACGTCCCAGTGCTGCGAGTGCTCGCGCGACTCGACGACACCGGTGCCGTCGACGTGGCCCTGCACCAGGTGTCCACCGAGCCGGCCGTCCAGGCGCATCGGGCGCTCCAGGTTGACCGGCGCGCCGGGGACGAGGGCGCCCAGCGACGAACGGTCGAGCGTCTCGCGCATCACGTCGGCCGTGAACCCGTCCTCGCCGGCCTCGACCACCGTGAGGCACACGCCGTTGACCGCGATCGAGTCGCCGTGGCGGGCCCCGGCCACCGCCCGGTGCCCGCGGACGGCCAGGCGCACACTGTCGCCGAGGTCGACCAGCTCGGTCACCTCGCCCAGCTCCTCGACGATCCCGGTGAACACGGCTCAGACCTCCCGCGCCCGCGGCCGCGCGGTGATCCGGACGTCCGGTCCCACCCGCCGCACATCGCTGATCTCCAGTGCGACGCCGTCGGCGAGGGTGCCGATGCCGGTGCCCGCGAGCGCCGGAACGCCTGACCCGAGCAGGGTCGGCGCCAGGTAGGCGATGACCCGGTCGACGAGCCCGGCCCGCAGGAAGGCACCGGCCAGGGTCGGGCCGCCCTCGAGCAGCACCAGCGAACGGTCCCGGGCCCAGAGCGCCTTGAGCAGCGCCGTCAGGTCCACGCCGCCGTCGGGCCCGTGACCCAGCTCCTCGGCCGTCGCGACCCAGCTCGGCGCGGCGCCGTCGAGGACCCGCGCCGCGCCCGGCGTACGGCCCAATGTGTCCACCACCACGCGCAGCGGCTGCTCGCCGGCGACGTTGCCGGCCTCGTCGCGGACCGTGAGCTGCGGGTCGTCGGCGAGCACGGTCCCCACGCCGGCGACGATCGTGTCGCACTCGGCGCGCAGCCGGTGGGCGTCGCGGCGGGACTCGGGGCTGGAGATCCAGCGGCTCGTGCCGTCGGCCGCGGCGACCCGGCCGTCGAGGGTGGACGCGACCTTCCAGACGACGAAGGGGCGTTGCAGGCGTACGACGGTGAGCCACCGTTCGTTGGCCCGCTCCGCGTCCTCCGTCAGCACATCGCCCTCGACGTCGACGCCCGCGCTCCGCAGCCGGTCCGCGCCCCCGCCGGCCGTGGCCGTCGGGTCGGCGACCGCGTACACCACCCGCGCGACGCCGGCGTCCACCAGTGCCTCGGTGCAGGGGCCGGTGCGCCCGGTGTGGTCGCACGGCTCAAGCGAGACCACGACGGCGCCGCCGCGGGCTCGCTCCCCCGCGGCCCGCAGGGCAGCCACCTCGGCGTGCGGCCCGCCGGCCCGCTCGTGCCGGCCCTCTCCGACGACGACGCCCGACGCGTCGAGCACGACGGCGCCGACGTTCGGGTTGGGGTGCGTTGCCTCGCCGACCGATGAGGACAGCGCGAC
>JBOGDX010000595.1:0-1984 GCA_050743225.1 Actinomycetes bacterium
GGTGACGCCGGGCGAGGAGCGCGGGCACCCGGTCTTCCAGTTCGCGGTCCCGCTGGAGCGGGGGCAGAGCCGCACCGCGGTGCTGGAGCTGGAGGAGCCGGCCGCGCCGGGTGAGCCGCTGCTCGGTCGGGCCCAGCCGCTGGTGCGCGACCTGGTCGTGAACCGGTCCGGCGGGGCGTGCTGACGCTCAGCACCGGCGTGCCGTGACCAAACCTTGACGAAACCGGCCTCAAGGGGCGGAAAGATTGGGCCGAAAGGATGACCCGTATGCAGTTGTACTGGGACCAATAGCAGGCCAGGATGTCCCAGGCATTGCCGGAACGAGTCGTTTCGTTCGGATGCGCACCAGTCAGCACGATTTTCTAACAGCGGGGGTTTCTGGTTCATGATCTTTCGTCGTCTCGTCCTCGTCATGTCGCTGGCCCTCGCGGCCGCCATGGCGCTCGGCTCCCCCGCCACCGCTGCCGACTACCCGACCGAGTCGGGTGACGCCACCGTCTCCGCGACGGTGATCTCGCAGGGCGGCACCGTCACCATCTCGGGTGAGGGCTTCGCCGCCGGCTGCGACGTGCGCCTGTTCGTGACCCAGGGCGGCGAGGTCTCCGCACCCGGGCAGAACCTGACCGCCGACGCCGACGGGTCCGTGAGCACCTCCGTCAAGCTGACCGAGCGCGGCAGCAACGTCCTCACCCTCGAGGGCTGCGGCCAGGCACTCACCGCCCGGGTCAACGTCCGCGCGGCCGCTGCCGGCAACGCCGGCCTGCCCGGCACCGGCGGCGACCTGACCTCGCTGTGGGCCGGCATGGGCCTGCTGCTCGCTGGAAGTCTTCTTGTCGGCGTGACCCGCTCACGTCGCAAGATCACCGTCTGAGCCAACCCCCCCGGCTCAGACCCGAGAGAGCCCCCACCGGCCCAACCCGGTGGGGGCTCTCTCGTTGCCGGAGTCAGGGCGACACGTCCAGCAGGTACGCGTCGGAGCGCGCGGCGATCGAGGCGTCATAGCCGCCGAGCACCAAGACCCGCCCGTCACCGAGCACCGTGGCGGTCGAGAACGACAGGGCGTCACCCAGCCGGCCCTCCATCGGTGTGAACGACTCGGCGACGGGGTCGAAGACCTCGACGGTCGACGCGCCGCCGGCGACCACTACCCGCCCGTCCGGTCCAATGGCGACGGCATCGGGAATCTTGAACCGCGCGAACTGCATGCTCCCCGTGGCACTGAACCGATTGGAGGACGGGTCGTAGAGCTCGGCGCTCGCCAGCTGCTCGGCCTGGTCTCCGGGCCCGGACCCGCCGACCACGAGCACCCGACCATCGGCGAGCAGGCTCGCGGCATGCTTGTAGCGGCCGTCGGTCAGCCGGCCCGCCCGCCGCCAACGTCCGGAAGCCGGGTCGAACACCTCGGCGGTGTCGAGCACCTCCCCCGCGACGGCCTGGCCTCCCGTCACCAGGACCCTGCCGTCGGCGAGCGCGACCGCGGCAGCGGCCGAGCGTGCCGTGGTCATGGGCCCGGTGCGGGTCCATCGTCCGGTTCGCGGGTCGTACATCTCCGCGGAGTCGAGGAACTGCTCGGCGCCGCTGACGCCGCCCATGACGAGGACCCTGCCGTCCGATAGGGCCACCGCGGAGTGGGCGCCACGCCCGACCGACATCGACGCGGTGCCGCGGAAGGATCCCTCGCCTGGGTCGAAGACCTCGGCGCTCGCCAGAGGCGCGGCCCCCTCACCCGTGTAACCGCCCACGATCAGCACAGCCCCGCCGGGCAACGGGGTGGCGGTGTGCCCCGCGCGCGGGGTGGTCATGGCCGGGCCGGCCACGAAGGCCCGCCGCTCCGGTTCGAACAGCTCGCTGCGGGCTCCCCGGGTCGCGCCCTCGCAGCCGTCCGCCGTGCAGCCACCCGCGACCAGCACACGGCCATCCGGCAGCGCCGTCGCAGTGTGGGCGGCCCGCGACAGGGTCATCCGGGGCAGCGGCTGGATGGGTC
>JBOGDX010000596.1:0-1981 GCA_050743225.1 Actinomycetes bacterium
GTAGTCCCGGATGGCGATGGCGTGGCGGCCCTCCTCCGCGGTCCACTGGTGCACCCAGGTGCCCCACGCCCCGTCGCGGCCGAACACCGTGGCGATCTCGTGGTGGTAGCTCGGGAGGTTGTCCTCCGTGAGCAGGTTCACGATCAGGCTGGTTCGGGCGACATCGGTCATCTTCGAGTGGCCGGGCTCCCACGCCTCGCCGCCCAGCACGCCGTCGAACGTCCGCCCCTCGCTCCAGGGGACGTACTCGTGCGGCATCCACTCCTTGGCCACGCGCAGGTGGCGCTGCAGGTTCTCCTCGACGACCGGCTCCAGCTCGCGGAGCAGGTCGGTCTGGGTGAGGCGGGGGGCGTCCAGGACGGTCATGGGGAAGGCCTCCAGGGCGGTTGCTGACCTACGGTTACGTCACCGTAGGTATCCCACGGTAGCCGAGGTCGCTAAACCCGCCCAGTCCGCTGGCGTGTCTGTGGATGTGCCAATGCCCGCATGCGAGGCGTGGCAACCTCATGCGCTGGCGGTTCTCCGGGCGAGCGGCCCGGGCATCGGCACCCCTTCGCGCAGCAGCCGCACCGCCTCGGTGAGCGGCTGCGGCCGCCCGAACAGGAACCCCTGTCCGATGGTGCACCCCGCGGCGCGCAGGCGGGTGACCTGCGCGGGCCGCTCGATCCCCTCGGCGACAATCCGCAGATCCAGCGCCCCGCCCATCACCAGGATCGCCTCGACGAGCGCCGCCGCGCGCGGGCTGACGTCGATGTCGCGGGTGAAGCTGCGGTCGATCTTGAGGATGTCCACGGGGAGGTGCTGCAGGTAGCCGATCGAGGAGAAGCCCACGCCGAAGTCGTCGATGGCCAGCCGGGCGCCGAGCGCCTTGAGCTGCCGCAGCGCGTAGTCGGTGTCCTCGTCGTCGGTCACGACGACCGTCTCGGTCATCTCCAGGACCAGGAAGTTGTCCCCGAGCGCTGCGACGGCGTCGCCGACCAGGCCGACGAACGACGGGTCGCGCAGCTGGTGCGCGGACATGTTGCACCCCAGGGACAAGGGGCGGCCCGCGGCCGCCTCGAGGATGGGTGCGTCCGCGACAAGCTGGGCGAGCACCCGCTCCCCGAGCTCGCTGATGAGACCGCTCTCCTCGGCGGCGGCGATGAAGGAGTCCGGCGCGACGAGCCCTTCCGGCCGCTGCCAGCGGACCAGGGCCTCCATGCCGTCCACCCTCCCGTCGGAGAGGTCGATGATCGGCTGGTAGTGCACGACGAGCTCGGTGGCCACCCCGCGACGCAGCGCCTCGACCAGCTCGAGCCGCCGGACGTTCTCCTCGCGCAGCGACGGTTGGTAGACGAAGAAGCGGTCCTTGCCGAGTGCCTTGGCGCGGTACATCGCCATGTCGGCGTTGCGAAGCAGGCCGGCCGCGTCGTCGTGGCGATCGGCGAGCGCCACCCCGATGCTGGCACCGACCACGACGTCGTGCCCGACGATGGTGATCTCGCGGCGCAACGCCCCCAGCAACCGCTGGCACAGCGCGTCGAGCTCACGTACGTCGTCGACGCCCTCCACGAGCACGGCGAACTCGTCACCCCCGAGCCGGGCCACCGAGTCTTCGGCGCGTACGCAGCCCAGCAGCCGCTCGGCGACCGCCTTGAGCAGCTCGTCGCCCTCGGCGTGGCCGAACCGGTCGTTCACGCCCTTGAAGCCGTCGAGGTCGAGGAACAGCACCGCGAGTGTGGCGCCGCTGCGCTGGGCCCGGATCACCGCCTGCTCGACCCGGTCGAGGAAGAGGGTGCGGTTGGGCAGTGCGGTGAGCGCGTCGTGGCGCGCCAGATGGCCCATCTCGTTCGTCAGCGCGAGTCGGGAGAAGGCCTCCTCGCCGACGGTCGCCAGCGCCTCGAGAGCCTTCTGGTCGGCCTCCACCGACGCCCGGGCCCGGTCGGCGTCGGGCGCGACGAGCCACAGCGTGCCGGTTCCCGTGCGCACCCGAGCCCCGATC
>JBOGDX010000597.1:0-1981 GCA_050743225.1 Actinomycetes bacterium
GCGTTGCTGAGGTCGGGCTCAACGACGTGGCGGGCTACGTGCAGCGGGCCGGGCTCGACGCGCCAGGTGTGGTTGTCGACGTGCTCCACGATGGCGCCGGCGCCTCGAAGCATCTCGACAGTCATGTCGATGTGCGCGCCGGACGGCAGCCGGCCTCCCTCGTGGCGCACCTCGAAGGCGTCCGCGAACCGCGGGGCGGCGAGCAGCAGGGCGCTGACGAACTGCGACGACAGTGACGCGTCGATGACGACGCTGCCGCCGAGCACCCACCCCCGTCCATAGACGGTGAGGGGGAGCCGGTTGTGAGGCGCCTCGATGTCGACGCCCAGGCAGCGCAGTGCGGTGACGATGGGGGCCATCGGTCGGTCCCGCGCTCGGGCGTCACCGTCGAACCGGACCTCGCCATCGGCCAGCGCGGCCACCGGGGGCAGGAACCGCATGACGGTCCCGGCGTTTCCGACGCCGACCTCGACCGGGCCGTGCAGCGGCCGAGGCTCGACCTGCCAGTCGTCACCCGAGTCCTCGATGTGGGTGCCCATGGCCCGAAGCCCGTCCGCCATGAGCGCCGTGTCTCGGCTGCGCAGAGGCGACACCAGCGTGCAGGGCTGGGTTCCCAGCGCAGAGAGGACCAGGGCCCGGTTGGTCTGCGACTTCGACCCCGGCAGCCGCACCGTGGCGTGCACCGGCCCGTCGGCAACGGGGGCCGGCCACGGCGGCGCGATCATGACCGCGAGCGTAGTGCCGCAGTCGTGCCGGCGGGGTCGCCCAGGACCGTCAGGAGCGGACGCGGTGAGCCGCGTGCCGAGCCCGCCAGGCGAGTCCGGGGCGGCCCTCTGTGTCGACGGCGGCCAGCATCAAGCCACCGAGCAATCCGAGGTTCTTGACGAAGTGGATGCGCTGCTGGGCACGTCGGGTGGGATCGTCCTCCTCCCAGAACCGGTGCCCCGCCAGCGTTGTCGGAACCAGGCTGCCGGCGAGAAGCGCGGCAGACAGGCGTGGGAGGCGATCCAGAGCGAGCATGGAACCCGCGACCACCTGCACGGCACCGTTGAGCCTGACCAGTGATTCGGTGTCCTCCGGCAGGAACGGCACCCGCTCCGCGACCGGGTCGGCAACTGGCTCGGCCGTCGAGACCTTCGGCTGGGGGTTGCGGAGGGCGTCCACGCCGCCCGTGACGAACATCGACGCGAGCAAGGGGCGGGCGAGGCGACGTACGACGGTCATGGCGCGACCATGCCCGACCCGCTCCGTCATAACCCTCTGGCAGGCTGGCCGGCGTGTGTGGACGCTACGCGGCGAGCCGGAACCCCGACGACCTCGTGGAGGTGTTCGAGGTTGAGGACAAGCCCGAGCAGGTGCTGCCGCCGAGCTACAACGTGGCACCGACCCAGGACGTCTATGCCGTCGTCGAGAGACCGCCGCGGGGCGAGCCCGAGGCGGCGGCAGCGCGCACGCTGCACGTCGTCCGCTGGGGTCTCGTGCCGTCATGGGCGAAGGACCCGTCCATCGGCAGCCGCATGATCAACGCGCGGATGGAGACCGTCGCCGAGAAGCCCGCGTTCCGCCGGGCCTTCGCCAAGCGCCGCTGCCTACTGCCGGCGGACGGCTACTTCGAGTGGTACGGCCAGACGAAGGGCAAGAAGCAGCCGTTCTTCATCCGGCCCGCCGACGGCGGCGTGCTCGCGATGGCTGGGCTCTACGAGCTCTGGAAGGACCCGAGCGCTGCCGAGGACGAGGACCCGTGGCTGTGGACCTGCACCGTCCTCACCACGTCGGCCCCGGACGACCTCGGCCGGATCCACGACCGGATGCCGCTGCTCGTCGAGCGGGAGCGATACGCGGAGTGGCTCGACCCGTCCCGGGACGACGCGGACGAGCTGGCCGCCCTGCTGGTGCCTGCGGCCCCGGGACGTCTGTCGGCGTTCCCGGTGTCGACCGAGGTCAACAACGTCCGCAACAACAGCCCGCACCTGGTGGAGCC
>JBOGDX010000598.1:0-1977 GCA_050743225.1 Actinomycetes bacterium
GCCGCGAGGAGGTGCTGGGCCGGGCAGGCGCCGACCTGCTGGCCGGGACCGGCGCCGACTCGGCGAGGAACCCCTTCGTGGCCGGCCCGAGCTGGGACGGGCAGGCCGTCCTGCGACACCGGGACGGCCATGAGGTGACGGCAGCGCTTCTCGCGCGCCGACGGGCGACGGCCGAGGGGCCTGACTGGCTTCTGGTGCGGGTCTCGCGGCCACGCCTGCGCCCACGCCAGGACGACGCGCTGATGCGGTGGGGCTTCCGTGAGATCCCCTGCATTCTCGCGCTCTTCGACACCCGTCTGCTCCTGGTGCGGGCGAATACCGACATGGAACGCTCCGTCGGCCTCACCGAGGGCCAGATACGGGGCCTGCGTCCGTCGGAGATGATCCCGGAGCACCCGGAGCCGGGGCGGGTCGAGCAGGTCATGCGCAGGGCGATGCGGAGCGGTGAACGTCAACACCTGGGGACTGCTGCAGGGTCTGGTGACATCTGATCTGGCTTGCCCGTGGGCCGGCCTGGAAGGATGTCGCTGTGCCTGTTCCCTATCCCCAAGAGTTCCGTGACGACGTCGTGCGCGTGGCCCGCAACCGCCCGGACGGCGTCACCCTCGCGCAGATCGCGAAGGACTTCGGCGTCCACGAGATGACGCTGTCGAAGTGGCTGCGCCAGGCCGCCGTCGAGGACGGCGAGAAGCCCGGCGTCACGCAAGCGGAGTCCGCGGAGAACCGTGAGCTGAAGAAGCGGGTGCGCATGCTGGAGCAGGAGAACGAGGTCCTGCGCCGCGCGGCTGCCTACCTGTCGCAGGCTCACCTGCCGTCAAAAGGCTCTACCCGCTCGTGAGAGAGCTCGCCGCCGACAACATCCCTGTCGCGGTTACGTGTCGGGTGCTCACGCTCTCCCGCCAGCACTACTACCGCTGGCTCCGTCAACCGTTCACGGACGCCGAGATCACCGTGGCCTACCGCGCGAACGCGCTGTTCGACGCCCACCGCGATGACCCGGAGTTCGGTTACCGGTTCCTCGCCGGTGAAGCGGCCGGCGCGGGTGAGCGCATGAGTGAGCGGACCGCATGGCGGATCTGCCGGGATAACGCCTGGTGGTCGGTCTTCGGGAAGAAGCGGCCGAAGAACGCCAAGAAGCCTGGGCCGCCCGTGCACGACGATCTCGTCCAGCGCGACTTCACCGCGACCGGCCCGAACCAGTTGTGGCTGACCGACATCACCGAACACCCCACCGGCCAGGGCAAGCTCTATCTGTGTGCGGTCAAGGACGCCTTCTCCGGCCGGATCGTCGGGTATTCCATCGCGGGCCGGATGAAGGCCCGGCTCGCTGTGAATGCACTGGACAGCGCGGTCGCCAGGAGAGGGGACGTGGCCGGCTGCATCGTGCATTCGGACCGCGGATCGCAGTTCCGCTCACGGAAGTTCGTCCACGCCCTGGGCCGGCACAGGTTGACCGGATCCATGGGAAGAGTCGGCGCCGCGGGTGACAACGCCGCCATGGAATCCTTCTTCGCGCTCCTGCAGAACAACGTCCTCGACCGACGTCCCTGGGCCACCCGACAGGACCTCCGCACCGCGATCGTCACCTGGATCGAGCGGACCTACCACCGACGCCGTCGACAACTACGTCTCGGCCGTTTGACCCCCATCGAGTTCGAGATCACCATGAAACCCGCCGCAGCCCTCGCGGCATGAAAACCGACTGTCACCTACCCGTGCAGCAGTCCCTGGTGATAGTGCCCCTGGCAGCCGAGCAGCTTTCCGTTTCGCGTCCGGTCCATGCGACCCAGTGAGTCGTCGTAGCTTGCGGCATTCGGTGGGGCGAGTTCCTTCAACTTGGTGAAGAAAAGATTGACCACTTTACCGAAACGCCTCAGTCGTTCACGTACGCCGTCACCTTCGAGAGGATGGCTGCGTCGGCTGCGAGATGCAGGCGGAACTCTGGAGAGTCGATCGAGATCCGAATCGAATCGGTTC
>JBOGDX010000599.1:0-1973 GCA_050743225.1 Actinomycetes bacterium
ACTGGCGTACTTCTCCGCTGCTGCCTTCGCCCGGTCGAGGTCGCCGCCAAAGAGCTCGGCGCGGAGAGGAGGCCACGAAGTGCCGTCGGTCGCTAGCTCGTGCTGTACGTCGTCCACTGGGTTCCCGTAGCCGTGCGCCGCACGCCAAGTTGACCTACCGAACCAGCGGGGGCGCCCCCACCCCTGGCCTCCCGAAGCGGCGATCCGGACATTGACGGCGTCTTGCGCCAACACGCCGAGGAACACCTCGTTTCGCTCGAACTCGGCGGCATAGCTGTCCTCGTCCGGCCACTGGTCCAGGAAGAGGGGCCGGAGCACAGCGTGCAGCCATTCCCCCGCTGGCGTGTGGTACTTGCCGTTGCGATTCTCCGTGAAGTCGGCGAGCGCATCAGCGAATGGCTTGTCGGCGAGGACGCCGCGAGCCAGCGTGTTCGCGATCCACTCTTGACTGTCGAATGGAGCCCACGGATCGGTGGCTTCGAGCAAGGACTGCGGCCTGGACTCGCGACGGTCCCGGACTGACGGGTCAACTGCTAGCACTTTTAGGTTCTCCCACTTTCGAGCCGACCCGGCCGCGAGGCCAGCGGTCATCAGAGAAACCATGCCTGGCAGATGGCGAGCGGCGAGTAGGGCGGTGTTGCCGCCTTCCATTTTGAGAGCAGCCTGCACGAAGGACTGGATGCCGCTAGCCCAGGGCGCCAAGTCGCTTGGAGTTCCCCATCGAGCAGCCACCTGTAGTGACGCGCAGAACGGTTTGGTGATCTCCCAGAGCTCCTGCACCTCGGTCGCCGCCCGGATAACGTGATCGTTGTTGCTGCCACCCAATGCAGTCACGCGGTCGGGGTCACGGAGAGCCTTGAGAATGCGTTGAACTTCCTGGGACACCAAGTCGTCAAGCTCTATGCGACGGGCCGGGTTGACCAGCATCTCCTTGGTGAGCTTCTTCAGCAGGTCGGCGCGGTCGGCGGAGGTGGCCTGCTCGACTGCTTCGAGAGCAGCAGCGGGACCGAGTTGCTTGTCCCCCATTACGCCGTGGATAGTGGTGACCAGCGAGGCAGCTTGCGGCGCGTACTCGTCACCGTACAGGTCCGAGTAGTTGAGATCACTCAGTGTCCGGCCTGCTCCTAGATCCCACTCCGGCACGTCGCCCGAGTCGAAGCGAACGGGGATGAGCCAAGTGCGGCCAGGTGGAATCTTGCGGTACTCCTCCACCGCGAGCGTCAGCTCCTCGTTCATATGTGACTTCGCCTTCGCGCGCGAGTTGTCGGAGAAACACGCCAGGAACACCAGCGACCCACCCCGGATCGCCTCGCGGATCCTCGCCTTCCAGGCATCGCCGGGACCCAAGTCCTTGCGGTCACGCCAGTAAGGGATCTGCGCGGCCTCGAGGACCTTGCAGAGCTGGTCAACTTCGGTGTTGTCCTCGCGGACGTACGACACGAAGACGTGCTTTGCCTCGCCCTGGGTCATAACCCAAGACTAGGTTCCGGCGCCGACAGGCCGTGATGCCGGACGCCGCTCTTTCGTCGGTAACCAATACTTATCCGAGTCCCAAGCAAAGCGTCGACAGGGGTGGATTCGCCGAGTCTTTGGCCGCTCGTAAGAACGGACAGCAGACAGCTCGCGTTTGGGCCCACGGACTCAGCCTCATCTGATCGCGTCAAACCGCCGGCAGCGAGGCGACACGATCAACACGCCAACTGTGTCCGGAAAGTCGGGTCAGGCTCCGACGTCCGCCCATGCCGCTGATCGGTCCTGCCCATACCCTCGCACGTAGGATCCCTGCATGTTCCAACCCGGACAAACAGTGGAGCAGCAGCTCGCGCGGTTGGACGACGCTCTGGGCTTGGCCTGGGCGGAGGAAGACTGGGGCATCCTCAACGCCGATCCCGCACGGGTCGAGGAGTTCATCGCGTTCTTTGAGCAGAACTACGACGAACATTGGTCCGTTCAAACGGTCGCTGAGTTTGTGG
>JBOGDX010000600.1:0-1972 GCA_050743225.1 Actinomycetes bacterium
CTCATCGCTGGGCCTGCGATCTGTACCCACTAATCGGCTCTCACGCGTCTGGTGTCGTATGCCCACATCGCGATCTCGACGCGGTTGCGGGCGCCGAGCTTGGTCATCAACGATGCGACGTGGGTCTTGACCGTGCTCAGGCCGACGAAGAGCTCGGTGGCGATCTCGGCGTTGGTCCGGCCCCGTGCCACCAGCGCGAGCACCTCCTCCTCGCGCTCGGTGAGCGGGTCGATGGGCTGGACCGGTACCACCGGCGCCTGGTCGGCGAAGGTCGCCAGCAGCCGGCGGGTGACGTTGGGAGCGATCAGCGCGTCCCCGTTGGCCGCCGCGTGGATGGCCTGCACGAGGAGCTCCGGCCCGGCGTCTTTGAGCAGGAAGCCGCGGGCGCCGGCGCGTAGGGCGCCGAGGACGTACTCATCGAGGTCGAAGGTGGTGATCACGACGACCGCCATCGGGTCCGTCACGTCTGGCCCGGCCAGGCGCCGCGTCACCTCGACGCCGTCGAGCCCGGGCATCCGGATGTCGACGAGGAGGACATCGGGACGCAGCCGGGTCGCCAGGTCGAGCGCTGCGAGCCCGTCTGCTGCCTCCCCCACGACCTCGAGGTCGGGTTGCGCGCCGAGGATCATCACCAGCCCGGTCCGGACCAAGTCCTGGTCGTCGGCTACGACAACACGGATGCTCATGCCAGCGCCTCCACCGGCAGCACGGCCTCGACCACCCAGCCACCCTCGGGCCCCGGCCCCGCGGAGAGCGATCCGCCGAGGAGCTGGGCGCGTTCGGCCATGCCCAGCAGGCCGAACCCAGGCTCCGCGGCTGGCCCCGGCTCGGTCTGTCCATCGTCGCTGACACGCAGCCTGACGGCGTCGCCCTCCCGGCGTACGTCGATCCCGACGCGGGTCGCGCTCCGGGCGTGCCGTACGGCGTTGGTCAGCGACTCCTGCGCGAGCCGGTAGAGCGCGGCGTCCACGGGTCGTGCCAGCCGGGTTAACGAACCGTCCAGCGAGACCTCGACGGTGGGCGTCGCGTCGGCGCGCGCCAGAGCAGGCAGGTCCGCGACACCCAGCTGCGGTGAGTAGGCGACGGCTTCCTCCTCACGCAGCACCCGCACCATGGATCTCATCTCCGCCAGGGTTCGCGACGCTTCAGACTCGATCGCGGCCAGGACCTCGGCAGCCTTCTCAGGCTGGATGCCGGCGACCACGCCACCGGCCTGCGCCTGCACCGCGATGGCCGAGACGTGGTGGGCCACGGTGTCGTGCAGCTCGCGCGCCAGCGCCACCCGCTCCTGATTGCGGATCTCGCGCTGTTGGCGATGCCAGAGGTCCGCGCGGTAGCGGAACACCGCCGCGAGGGCGACGAACAACAGCAAGAGGACGCTCCCGCCGAAAACGTCGGCCCAGCCCGCGGAGGAGACGTACATCCCCAGCGCGACGACGACTGTCACGAACGCCGTCCCCAAGACCATCTCCCGTCCCGAGCCCCACCGCACCAGGGAGTAGAGCAGGATCAGGACGGCCATCATGGAGTAGAGGCCGAGGTCCCCGGCGTGCGCAGTCAGCTGGAGGACCGAGAGCAGCCCGGCGACGCCCCACCCGACCAGGGCGGCCATCAGGGGGCGGCCCCGCCGCCAGAGCAGGGCAGGCATCAGCGCCAGGGCGAGCACCGTCACAAGGGGTCGCCAGGCCAAGCCCGGCCGAACGATGCCCTCGACCAAGGCGGCGGCCGCGAACACGCCCACCAGCAGCCAGTCGAGACGACCGATGGGTGGGGCGTCAGCAGGCCGCGGCTCATGCCAGATGGAGCGCCGGACAGTGACCACGGCTCCAGCCTAGGGATCGGCGCGCCTCGGCGTACCCGCCGAAAGAACGAGAGAGAGACCATGCCATCGGCCAGGCGAACTCCAGCCTCCGGGCCGATGTGCCCGCCGCCGGGCTCAGCGATCGTGGACCTACCGATCCTCACCACAACA
>JBOGDX010000601.1:0-1966 GCA_050743225.1 Actinomycetes bacterium
GGAGGACCCTGGTGGAAGTGTCGGCACGAGCACCACGGACGACTCGCCGACCGCCACGGCCGCGTCAGAGTTGGACGTGGTCGCGGCCGACTTCCTCGGTCGGCCCGCTGGGCAGGTCGCCGCCGAGCTCGAGGACCTGGGCCTGCGGGTCGAGATGCGGCCGAGTCCCGGCGGTGGCCAAGTCGGTACCGTGAAGCAGGTCTCCCCGACGGGAACCGTCGAGGCGGGCAGCCTGGTGACCCTGGGTGTCGTCGCACCCGACCGGAGCGACGAGGACGGCCAGGGCGACGAGTCGAAGCCCGGAAAGGGTAAGGGCCGGCAAAAGCACGGCGGCAACGGCGATGGCGAAGGGGACGACTGAGTGAGCACGGCAGTGCCCGCACAGCTGGGAGGCCGCTACGAGATCGGCGACCTGCTCGGACGCGGCGGCATGGCCGAGGTCCACCTGGGCCGCGACAGCAGACTTGGTCGCGCCGTCGCGGTCAAGATGCTGCGGCCGGACCTCGCCCGGGACCCGTCCTTCCAGGCGCGCTTCCGCCGGGAAGCGCACTCGGCCGCCTCGCTGAACCACCCGTCCATCGTGGCCGTCTACGACACCGGCGAGGACGAGTTCAGCGGCAACCCGGTGCCCTACATCGTCATGGAGTACGTCGAGGGTTCCACGCTGCGCGACCTGCAGGTCTCCGGCAACCGCCTCGTGCCGGAGCGGGCGCTGGAGATCGTTGACGGCGTCCTGGCCGCGCTGGCGTACAGCCACCAGCAGGGCATCGTGCACCGCGACATCAAGCCGGCGAACGTGATGCTGACGAAGTCCGGCGAGATCAAGGTGATGGACTTCGGCATCGCCCGGGCGGTTGCCGACGCCGGAGCGACGATGACGCAGACGTCGGCCGTCATCGGCACCGCGCAGTACCTCTCGCCGGAGCAGGCCCGCGGCGAGCAGGTCGACGCGCGCAGCGACCTCTACTCCACCGGCTGCATGCTCTACGAGCTGCTCACCGGTCGGCCGCCGTTCGTGGGCGACTCGCCGGTGTCGGTTGCCTACCAGCACGTCCGCGAGGAGCCGGTGCCCCCGTCGACCGTGGACCCGGATGTCCCGCGCAACGCCGACGCGATTGTCCTCCGGGCGTTGACCAAGGACCGCGACCAGCGCTACCAGTCCGCCGACGAGATGCGCGGCGACATCGCCGCCGCACTCGCGGGTCGCGCAGTCGCCGCGCCGCCTCCCGGGGCGACGACCGAGCGGATGGAGCACACCAGCGTGCTGGCCGGCACGTCGACCTTCCCCGCGCCGGCCGACTACGACGACCGGCGGGACGAGCAGCGGGAGGGCCGGGGCGGGCGGGCGATCGGCTACGCCCTGCTGGGGTTGGCCGTCCTCGCGGTCTTCGTCATCGCCGCGGTGCTCGGGCGCGAGCTGTTCAACGGCGGCGGCGGCGGGACGGTTGCCGTGCCGGAGGTCAGCGGACTCACCGTCCCGCAGGCCCAGGAGGCCCTCCAGGCCGAGGGGCTGCGGCTGGGCCAGGAGGAACCCAAGAACGACGCGACGGTGCCCGAGGGCAACATCATCGACCAGAGCCCGGAGGCGGGTGCCCAGCTGGAGGAGGGCGGTGCCGTCGACGTCGTCGTGTCGGCCGGCATCGAGGAGACGACCGTGCCGAGCCTCGTGGGTCTCTCGCTCGACGAGGCCCGGCAGGCGCTGCGGGAGGCTGACCTGGAGCTCGGCGACACGCGGCCGGTCCCCTCCGAGGAGGCGCAGGGCACGGTGACCAGGGTGAACCCGGACGAGGGCGAGACCGTCGAGGTCGGCAGCGCGGTCGACGTGCGCTACGCCAGCGGCAACAACCGGGTGCCCGACGTCGAGGGGCGCAGCGCCGGGGAGGCCACCAACGTGCTCGAGCAGGCCGGGTTCCGGGTCAACGAGAACGAGCAGGAGACCGGCGACGAGGAGCCGGGAACCGTCCTG
>JBOGDX010000602.1:0-1950 GCA_050743225.1 Actinomycetes bacterium
GGTGGATGAGCCAGGGAAGGTCGCGATTCCAGTCGGGGTTTCCTAGGGTCCGCACCCGCAGATACCCCAAGGTGTCCCACACCCGACGGCCGTGCCACTTCGGGGAGTTCGGCGAAGGCAAACTCGGTGGCGGCGGCCTCATGCCCCGATTGTGCACGCTCAACCCGCGTTGAAAGGTGATACGCGCTCATCGGCACGATCGATTCTGCGGCATGTGATTAAGTCCGAGGATCGAGCGATCCCAGTGAACCCGGAGGGCAAGGTCGAGCACGTCCTGAGGTTGCACGGCGGTTTGGTTACCGGCCACCGAGCGCGTCGCGAGCAGCGTCACCGCGAGCGGTCCTGATGGTCCGTCGCGAGCCCCCCGCTGATCCTCCTGCTGACCATCGGTCCATGGCTCCTGGGCATCGTCGTCCTGGTCGTCTGGGTCGCCACGCGCATCGCCAACTGACCCCGACAGCAGCAGGGGGCGCCTCCGCGGCCCGCTCGTCACCGGCATGATGCCGGTATGGATGGGAGTGATGGGCGTCCCTGGAGGCGCTACCTGGCGGGCGTGGCGGCCGAGGTGGTTCTAGTCGGGCCCTACATCGTGTTCGCTGACGGAGACCGCGCGAGGTGGCACGTCGTGGGTGGTCTGTACGTGAATCTCTGGACAGCCGTCCTGCTGGTGATTCCTGCGCTGCTGTTCATTCCGGTTCTGCGGAAGATGTCCTACCGGCGGCGCGACTGGATGATTCTTGCGTTCGTGCCTGTCTGGGCCCAGGTCGTCGCCTGGAAGGTCGGGTGGCGACTGGCGAATGGTCCCGTGCGTGACTGGCCACCACGGCCGGATGAGATCCGGATTCCCGTCGAAGCACCCACGGACAGGGACACGGGCTACGCATAGGCCCGTCACGAGCAATCGCTCGGCGGCATGAGCGTGTGTTCCGGTATCGCTCCGGGACCGGTACCCGGGTTCCGCAGTTGGTGGGCAAGCGAACGGCCTGAATCTGGGGGTTGACCTGCGGGAACGTGCTCGGGCGCGGTGAGGGGTCGTGTGTCCACGCCTTCTGGGAGTCCTCGGAGGGGCGTTTGCCGAGGTCAGGCGGGGTGTAGGGCGGTCACGGTGGCCGGCGCGGGGACCTGGCAGTCCCGAAGAATGCCTGCTTGGGAGGTGCTGAGTGGGGTGACGTGCACGACGGTGCCGGCGGACCCGGTGAGGGTGACCGCGTGGAGTCGGCCGAGCTCGATGGCGATGCGGCGCCAGGTCAGCCCGGTGCGTCGTTCGGCGACGCGGATCAGCAGCAGCGCGAGCCAGCAGAGCAGGACGTGGGCGCGGATGCGGGGCTCGAGGCGGTGGAACACCGGCCGTAGTTCGAGGGTGGACTTCAGGTCACGGAAGCCGCGCTCGGCCTCGAGCAGGTTCTTGTAGCCCAGCGCGATGTCCTCCGCACTGAGGTCGGGGTCGCTGGTGGAGAGCAGGTACTTGCCGTCGAGGCGTTGTTCGGCGGCGACCTTGCTTCGGTCGATGACCAGCCGGCCCGAGGGCAGCTGACGGAGCCACCGGCCCAGGGCGGGGTGGTCGCGCAGCGCGCACTCGGCCTTCACGTGCGCGGCCTCGTCGGCGTTGGTCTTGCTGGACCGGCTGGACGTCTTGCTCTTGCTGCTCTTGGCGCGAACGCGGATGGTCTTGATGCGGTCCAACTCGGCGGCGATGCGTTCCAGGGCGGCGTCGCGGTTGGACTTCTCCCGCTCGGCTTCGTCGGGGTTGTGGCAGATGATCCACCGGCGTCCCGGGGCGCCGTCGAGGCGGACCTCCTTGACGCGCAGGTTGTCCCGCACGGACTGGTAGCGGCCCTGCCGGGACAGGGCCTGTTCGACCAGCGGCGTCCCGGAGCGCATCCGTTCCCCGGCGATGAAGTGCCCGCCGGCTCGTTGCAGGTAGTCCAGGTTGTCGGCCGAGGAGAAACC
>JBOGDX010000603.1:0-1950 GCA_050743225.1 Actinomycetes bacterium
GGCCCAGGTCGGGCTCGGTGCCCTCGAAGCCGGCCGGCTCGACCACCATCCGCCCGGCCGCGACCGCAGCCCGGCCGTCGTAGGCCACGAAGTGGTCGGCCGCCTCGTCCAGGTCGTCCACCTCGAGCTCCTCGGGCACTGCCTGCTCGTCGACGAACACCTCCCGGCGCACCGCGAACGCCGCCTCCCGGCCCGCCTCGTCGGTCACCAGCCGCACCTCGATTGTCACGGCGGCGAGCCTAGGGGCGAAGCCGTGGGACCGTCGTTCCGGCGGTTGACCAACCACAGATGCAGGAGTACCCCGGAAGGGCAGGAGTGCGGTGCCAACCGGCCTCGCCCCGCCCTGCACGCGGGAGGGATCATGCGCTCTCACCGTCCGGCAGCAATCGCCGTGCTGGCCCTCCTGATCTCGGTCGGGTTGACCACCGCCACCGATGCGCATGAGAGTCCCGGCGGTGGTACCGATCTGGCGGCGGCCGCGCAGCGGCTGACGACCAGCGATGTCGGCGAGCGCGGCGACCACTTCCGGCTCCTGGGGCACAGCGACCTGGGTGGCGGTGGGCTCAACGCCGACGTGTGGGCGCACCGCGGGTTCGCCTACGTCGGAGTGTGGTCAGGCACCTGCCCGGCCACGGGCGTCAAGGTCGTCGACTACCGGGCGGCCAGGCATCCACAGCTCGTCTCGGTGCTGCAGAACGACGCCGGGACCAGCGCCGAGGACATCGTCGTACGCCGTGTCAGGACTCCGGAGTTCACCGGCGACCTGGCGGTGACCGGCATCCAGGTCTGCGAAGACCCGACGGCCCCGATCTTCCGCGGGCTGCAGTTCCATGACGTCACCCGACCCGGCCATCCCGTCGAGCTGGGCCGCTGGAGCGCACCCAAGGGGAGCGTCGGCTGCCACGAGGTGGACCTCGTGCAGCGGCCGGACGGACAAGTGCTGGCAGGCTGCGCGAACATCTTCGCCGAGCAGATCAACGGCACTGACGAGGTCGTGCTCGTCGACGCCACCGACCCGACGGATCCGGTCACGGCCGGCGGCTGGGCGGTCGGGGCCGATCTCGGGGTCGATCCGGCCACCACCGAGGAGAACGTCGGCTGCGACCCGGCGACCTTCAACCACAGCGTGCGGTTCGTCAACCGCGGTCAGCGCGTCTACGGCTCCTATTGGGACTTCGGCGCGGTGCTGCTCGACATCAGAGACCCCAGCGCGCCGTCGTACGTCAGCCGTGCCGACATCGCGCCACCGGACGAGGACGGCGATGTGCATTCGGTGGCGAGGAGGCGCGGGGTGCTGCTCGTCAATCCCGAGGACTTCTCTCCGCTCGGGTGCGGGAGTGCGTTCAACGGTTGGGGGGAGGTGCACATCTTCAAGGTCCGCCACCCGGCCGCCCCTGACCACGTCGGCACGTTCTCCACGCCGAACAGCCGCTCGCAGCGCACTGACGGCTTCTTCTCGGTCCACAACACGGAGATCGCATCGCACCGGCAGGCGTTCTCCTCCTGGTACTCGGACGGCATCGTCTGGTGGGACTTCACCGAGCTCGCGCACCCCAGGCAGCGCGGACAGTTCGTCCCACCCGCCGCGGCGGACCCGACCGGCATCTTCCCGACCGTCCCCATCGTCTGGGGCGTCTACATCGACCGGTACCGGGACCTGGTCCTGGCCAGTGACATCAACAGCGGGCTCTGGATCCTGCGACCGGTTGGCGCCGGAGATCTCTGAATCGCCGAAAGCACTCCCCCACCACCCCGCCCTCCCGCCGGCTCAGTCCGGGTTGCACGGCGATGCCGGCTGGTGGAGGACTGAGCCACGGACGAGGGCCTGCCGCCGGGTCTACGGTGTGCTCCGTGGGGATCTTCCGACGGGACGCGGCGGAGAAGAGCGCCCGCGACGCCGCCCGCGCCGAGGTGGACCACGCCAAGGTGGCGGCGCAGGCGGCGCTGCCG
>JBOGDX010000604.1:0-1946 GCA_050743225.1 Actinomycetes bacterium
AGCGCGGCCGACCGGCCCGCCCACACCGACGGGGGCACAGCGCTCCGACGATACGTCCGTGGCGCCGGCGCTTCACCGCCCAACAGCCGGCGTAGCGCCAGCGAGCGCTGGTCGCCATCACGGTTCTGGATGTCTGGCGCTCTCGCGCCTCGCGTGACTGGTTCCAGGCGTACAGCAACAAAGTGACCAGCGCCAAGAAGCCGAACGTTCCGCCGACCCAGTTCCCCACGGTGTCACTGACGAGGATGCTCAGAGCGAACTTCACAACGAGTCCGAGCAGCCACAGGGCCAAAGGCACCTTCCACGTCGTCACTCGTGGCATCAGCCCACCCCTTCAGCGCTCGCTCACGGCTGGTGGTCGGGACGCTACCAAGCAGAACCTGCTCACGCCTACTTGCAGCGATCCCAGCTGCACCAGGCAGAGGAATGCGCGCGCGAAAGGGGCCAATCCCATCACCCTGGTTTGCCGTACTCAGAACCAGCCTACGAAAGGACGTAGCCCCGTAGAGCTCCTCAGTCGGCGCCCTGGCATTGTCTACTCGAACTTCTGCTCGCCCCGTTGATGCGATGGGTCGTGCGCTGATGCGCGACTCTTGTGGCTTCTTATCGCAGTCAAATTGCATCGGATCCTGAGGCGATGCGTACGACAATGTGGCTGTGTCCCTGGCCGACTGGCTTGACTGCTCCGCACCCGTCTCGATTGGTGAGGCGCAACGCGCGGTGCTCGACGAACTCGCGCGCATGTTGGACCATCTGCAGCCCGCGCTGTTGGACCGCTCGCGCAGCCGCCTGGTCGCTGCGAAAGCCGAGGGATCGACGGAGGAGGACGCAGCGGTGGTGGTCTTCGAGCACGCGACCGACCCGGACGCAGCAGTCGAAGTAGTGATCGCGCCGAGTGGCGCAATCATCGCCTGGCTCGGCGTGCACGAGCATGTGGATCCGGACGACGCATGGGAGGATCGTCCGTGGACGGTCGCCGTCGTCGATGCGGTCGCCGGCATCCTCCGGGGCGAGTACCAGGTCGAGGATATGACCCGACTCGGCCACTGGGTCAGATCCCGGGTGATTGACGTTGCCGATCCCAACGGTCCGCGCACTCTGACAACTTCAGCTCCGCTTTGGGGGTGGGCCCTCCATTTCTTCCCGGCAGTTGTGGCCCGCCGGCGCGTCGATTACGGAGTCGCGGAAACTCGGTAGCGCTCCGCAGATCGGCAGCTACGCGGCCGAGAGCTGCTCCGCGTCGACTGTCTCTGAAGGCTTGTCGAGAGTCAGCTGCGCGTCACTCCACCAGCTCCTCCACCGCGGTCGACCAGACCTCGGCCCCAGAGATCCAGTTCATCGACCAGCGTCCGAGAGAATGGACCACGGGGTGACGCACTGACCGGCACCGATACCGGTTGACCTGGGACTTACTCACATGCCGCCCGATCGTGCCGATGAGCGGTCATGCCGGTTTTCGACTGTCCAGCCGTGTGGTTGGCGTCGGCGTGCGGCGCCACGTCGGCCGGGCGACGGACTTCATGCTCACGGTCGTCGTCGGTGAGGCTGCGGCCGTCGCTCAGCGCGGCAAGGGGTTCGGGCCGGTCGCGGTCACGAGCCGCTGGGGCACCCAGTCGTCGACGTGATGGAACCCAACGTCGAACGGGCCAGCATCGAGCTCGACGGATGCCCTCAGTGAAAGTCGATAGAACTTCACGTGGGTGAAGTCCTCGAACAAGATGTAGACGGGGTCGGGCGTGCTGTTCGGGCCCTGGAACTGCTGTCCCGTCAGGACGGGCTTGTGGGTTCCGACGAACGCGTCGAAAGTGTCGCCGACCACGACCCCGAGGTGCTCCAACCCCATCTTGTAGACGCGCTGGTGCACGGGCGGGATGAGCTCGATGAGCGGGACGACCTTGCCGTCGAGGACTTCGAGCGGCTCGGCGGGAACGATCAAGGAGATCGGG
>JBOGDX010000605.1:0-1919 GCA_050743225.1 Actinomycetes bacterium
TCTCGTCGTACGAGACCAGGTCGCGCAGCGTGAACCCGTCGTGGGCGGTGATGAAGTTCACCGACGCGAGCGGGCCGCGACCGTTCGCCCCGAACACGTCCGACGACCCGGCCAGGCGGTACGCCAGGTCGCGCACACCACCGTGCGACCGGCCTCGCCCGCCGAGCCAGTTCTCGCGCACGGCGTCCCGGAAGCGGTCGTTCCACTCCGTCCACGGGGCCGGGAAGCCGCCGAGCCGGTAGCCGCCCGGCCCGAGGTCCCACGGCTCGGCGATGAGCTTGACCCGCGAGATGACCGGGTCCTGCGCGACGGTGGCCAGGAACGCGCCGCCGGGGTCGAACCCCGCGTCGCCGCGCGCCAGCGTGGGCGTGAGGTCGAAGCGGAACCCGTCGACATGCATCTCCTCCACCCAGTAGCGCAACGAGTCGGTGACCATCTGCAGGCACCGGTGGTTGCGCAGGTCGAGGGAGTTGCCGCAGCCCGTCACGTCGATGTACGTGCCGTCGCTGCGCAGCCGGTAGTAGGCCCCGTTGTCCAGCCCGCGCCAGCAGAGAGTCGGTCCGGCACCGTCGCCCTCGGCGGTGTGGTTGTAGACGACGTCGAGCACGACCTCGAGGCCGGCCTGGTGCAGCGACCGCACCATCTCCTTGAACTCGCTCACCTGCCCGCCCAGCGTGCCGCTGGACGAGTAGCCGCCGTGCGGGGCGAAGAACCCGAGCGAGTTGTAGCCCCAGTAGTTCGTCAGGCCACGTCGCCGGAGGGCAGCCTCGCTGACGAACTCGTGCACGGGAAGCAGCTCCAGCGTGGTGACGCCGAGGTCGGTCAGGTGCCCGACGGAGTCGGGGTGGGCGAGGCCCGCGTACGTCCCGCGCAGGTCCTCGGGCACCGCCGGATGAAGCATCGTGAAGCCGCGCACGTGCAGCTCGTAGACGACGGTGTCCGACCAGGGAACCTGGGGCGGGCGGTCGTCGCCCCAGTCGAAGGACGGGTCCACGACGACCGACAGCCCGCCGTCGATCGCCCGCGCGTACGGGTCGACGAGCAGATCCTCCGCGTCGAACCGGTGCCCGTGGACGGGGTCCCACGGGCCGTCCACCCGGAAGCCGTAGCGCTGACCTGGCTGTACGCCGGGCACGTGCCCGTGCCACACGTCATGGGTGCGCTCGGTGAGTTCGTGCCGGGTCTCCTTGCCCTCGTCGTCGACGAGGCACAGCTCGACGGCCTCGCCCCGACTGAACACACCGAACGTTGTCCCGCTCTCGTCCGACGCCGCACCGAGCGTCGGGACCAGAGGGGCCATGCGGCTACCCTCTCAGGCCATGAGCGCAGCCGGGGAGTTCATCCGCCTCGAGGTCGAGGAGGGCATCGGCACCATCCGCCTCGACCGGCCGCCGATGAACGCCCTCAACGCGCAGGTTCAGGACGAGCTGCGGGCTGCAGCCAACGACGCCGCGGCCCGGGCCGACGTCTCCGCCGTCGTCGTCTACGGCGGTGAGAAGGTGTTCGCCGCGGGGGCGGACGTCAAGGAGATGGCGACCATGTCCTACGTCGACATGGTCGAGCGGTCGGCAGCCCTGCAGTCCTCGTTCACCGCCGTGGCCCGCATCCCCAAGCCCGTCGTCGCGGCCGTCACCGGCTACGCGCTCGGAGGCGGCTGCGAGCTGGCGCTGTGCGCGGACTTCCGGGTCGCGGCCGACAACGCCAGGCTGGGCCAGCCGGAGATCCTGCTGGGTGTCATCCCCGGGGCAGGCGGCACGCAGCGGTTGCCCCGGCTCGTCGGCCCGGCCCGGGCCAAGGAGATCATCTTCTCTGGTCGTTTCGTCGACGCCGACGAGGCGCTGCGGATCGGCCTGGTCGACCGGGTTGTCCCGCGTGACGACGTGTACCGCGTCGCCCGGGAGATGGTGGCGGCCTACGTC
>JBOGDX010000606.1:0-1919 GCA_050743225.1 Actinomycetes bacterium
CTAATGGACGGGGATCAAATAAATAAAGACGACGGCAGGTGGCAGTCGAAGCGGGACGACACCCACGTGGCCGACCTCGACGACGTGACCTGGGTCCACACGGACGGTGTCCGCTACCAGAACCCGGAGGTCACGCTGCTGTACAAGGCAGCGCAGAACCGGACCAAGGACCTGATCGACCTCGACAACGCCTGGCCGCTGCTCCCGGCCGACAGGCGGGACTGGCTGCGGGAGGCAGTGCGCCGGCTGTACCCCGAGCATCCGTGGAACGAGCGGCTCGCCGCAGGCTGAGCCCACCGCCGAGGGCGAGGGGCCGCCGGGATTTAGCGCCGCCCAGGTCAGCCCGTACTCTGGTAACGCGATGAACGACACAGTGCCGACGCCTGGATCCCGGCAGGCGACCGTCTACCTCGACCACGCGGCATCGACACCGATGTATGCCGAAGCGGTCGCGGTGATGACCGAGCAGATGAGCCGCATCGGAAACCCCTCGTCGTTGCACGCCTCCGGCCGCGCCGCCCGCCGCATCGTGGAGGAGTCCCGCGAGAAGATCGCGCAGGCGCTCAACGCCCGCCCGGGTGAGGTCGTCTTCACCTCCGGTGGCACCGAGGCGGACAACCTGGCGCTCAAGGGTCTCTTCTGGGCGAGGCGCTCCGCCGACCCCCGTCGTACTCGCATCCTGTCGACCGCGGTCGAGCACCACGCGGTCCTCGACCCCCTGCACTGGCTCGCCGAGCAGGACGAGGCCGTCGTCGAGCTGCTTCCGGTCGACGACCTCGGCCGGGTGCGTCTCGACGCGCTCCGCGACTCCATCGCACGCGACCCGGAGTCGGTGGCGCTGGTCTCGGTGATGTGGGCCAACAACGAGGTGGGCACCGTCCAGCCGGTCGCGGAGATCACCGAGGTCGCCCATGAGCACGGCATCCCCGTGCACACCGACGCGGTCCAGGCGGTCGGGCAGCTGCCGGTCGACTTCGCCGCGAGCGGCGTGGACGCCCTCACCCTGACTGCGCACAAGGTCGGGGGGCCGTTCGGCATCGGCGCGCTGGTCGTCCGCCGCGAGGTCGAGCTCACCCCGCTCCTGCACGGAGGAGGGCAGGAGCGCGACGTCCGGTCGGGGACGATCGACACCCCTGCCATCACCGGGTTCGCCACCGCGGTGGAGCTGTCGGTGAAGCACCAGGCGGACCGCGCAGCCCGGCTCTCGGCACTGCGCGACGACCTCGTCCGCCGGGTGCTCGACCAGGTGCCGGACGCCGTCGTGAACGGTGACCAGGCCGAAGGCACAGAGCACCGGCTGCCGGGCAACGCGCACCTGACCTTCCCCGGCTGTGAGGGCGACTCGCTGCTGATGCTGCTCGACGCGAGGGGGATCGAGTGCTCGACGGGCTCGGCCTGCTCGGCAGGCGTGGCCCAGCCGTCGCACGTGCTGCTCGCGCTCGGCCGCGACGACGTGGCCGCCCGCAGCTCGCTCCGGTTCTCCCTGGGACACACGAGCGACGAGGGAGACGTCGACGCGCTCGTCGAGGCCATCGTGCCGGTGGTCGAGCGCGCCCGGGCCGCCGGAGTCGCGTCCGGATTCAGCGCCAAGACGATGGCGGGCTGAGCCGTGAGAGTACTTGCCGCCATGTCCGGTGGCGTCGACTCCGCCGTCGCCGCGGCCCGCGCGGCCGAGGCCGGGCACGACGTCACCGGCATCCACCTCGCGCTGTCACGCAACCCGCAGTCCTACCGCACCGGTGCCCGTGGCTGCTGCACGATCGAGGACTCCAACGACGCCCGCCGGGCCGCCGACGTGATCGGCATCCCGTTCTACGTCTGGGACCTCAGCGACCGCTTCCACGAGGACGTCGTCGAGGACTTCATGGGGGAGTACGCCGACGGCCGTACGCCCAACCCCTGCCTGCGCTGCAACGAGA
>JBOGDX010000607.1:0-1914 GCA_050743225.1 Actinomycetes bacterium
GCACCAGTGAGCCGAACAGGGCGCGGCGCCGCAACGACGCTGCGGGCAGTGCGACGTCGTCGCGCAGCGCGGCGACCGGCGGGATGTGCGTGGCCCGCCGGGCGGGCGCGATCGCCGCCACGACGGTCACCACCACACCGGTGAGGTACGCCCACAGGACGGTGTTCGCGCGGAAGACCAGCCCGTCGACGGGGAGATCGCCCAGGAACAGGCTGACCAGGCCCTGCAGCCCGAGAGACAGCAGCACGCCGAGCCCGAGCCCGATGGTCGAGCCGATGAAGCCGACGACCGCGGCCTCGATGATCACGGCGCGGTTCACCTGCCGACGGCTCGCGCCGAGTGCGCGCAGCAGCGCGAGCTCACGGCTGCGCTGGGCAACCAGCATGCTGAACGTGTTGAAGATGATGAACGATCCGACGAAGATCGAGATCACGGCGAAGACCAGCAAGAAGATGCTGAAGAAGCTCAGCGCGTCCTTGATGTCGCCGGAGTCGGACGCGGCGATCTGCTCGCCGGTGAGCGCCTCGTAGCGGGGCGGCAGCACCTGGGCGACCCGGTCCCGCAGGACCTCGTCGCTGACGCTTCCGTCACCGACCGCGAGGATCTCCGTGTACGTACCGGGCGTACCGAGGCTCTGCTCGGCGGTCGCGGGGTCGAACAGTGTGACCGTCGCACCGGCCAGGCTGCCGCCCTCGCCAAAGCTGACGATGCCGGTGATGGTGGCGTCCTGCGAGCCGGACTGAAGGATGACCTGGATGCGGTCGCCGACCGCCAGGTCGTTGTCCTCGGCGGTCGCGTCGTCGATGGCGACCTCACCGGCGGCCGTGGGTGCCGCACCGTCCTGCAGCCGGTACGGGTTCAGCTGGGAGTCCCCGAGCCACGATCCGCCGATCGTCGGGGCCCCGCTGGTCTCCACGACCTCGCCGTCCGGCCGCACGATCTGTGCGAAGCCGGCGTAGTCACCCTCGGCCTCTTCCACGCCGTCGACCGAGCGGACCTGCTCGAGGACCGAGACGGGCACGGGGGCGCGCGACTGTGCCGGGTCGCCGCCCTCCGCGACGTTCACCGTGAACGCGGACTTGCCGCGGACCCCGACGTCGGTGCCGGAGTAAGCCGTGGCAAACAGCTTGTCGAACGTGGCGTTCATGGTGTCGCCCAGGACGAGCGTCCCGGACACGAAAGCGACGCCGAGGACGACGGCGAGCGCCGTCAGCAGCAGTCGGAGCTTGCGCGCCAGCAGGCTCTTGAACGTGACGTGCAGCATGGCGTCAGTTCCCTCGCTGCGCAGGCACGTCGAAGTGCTTCATCCGGTCGAGGACGGAGTCGGCCGTGGGAGCGACGATCTCGTCGACGATCTGGCCGTCGGCGAGGAACACGACGCGGTCGGCGTAGGCAGCCGCCGCGGGGTCGTGCGTGACGACCACGATGGTCTGGCCCATGTCGCGCACCGAGGACTGCAGGAACGTCAGGATCTCGGCACCCGAGCGGGAGTCGAGGTTCCCCGTCGGCTCGTCGGCGAACACGACCTCAGGCCGGCCGGAGAGCGCCCGGGCCACGGCGACGCGCTGCTGCTGACCGCCGGAAAGCTCGCTCGGGCGGTGGTGCAGCCGGTCGGCCAGCCCCACCGTGGTGATGACCCCGTCCAGCCACTCCTGGTCCGGCTTGCGGCCGGCGATGTCCATCGGCAGCGTGATGTTCTCCAGCGCCGTCAGGGTCGGCACCAGGTTGTAGGCCTGGAAGACGAACCCGAGACTGTCCCGGCGGAGCCTGGTCAGCCGCTTGTCGTCGAGCGAGCTCAGGTCCACGTCGCCGATGAAGGCCGAGCCGGATGTGGCCGTGTCCAGGCCCGCCATGCAGTGCATGAGGGTGGACTTGCCCGACCCGGAGGGTCCCATGATCGCGGTGAAGTGCCCG
>JBOGDX010000608.1:0-1900 GCA_050743225.1 Actinomycetes bacterium
GTGATGGCGTCCCGGTCACGGCTGGTGGGCTGCGCCACCGACGTCTCGGCCGTGACCGTCGTCGTGGAGTCGGCGCTGCCGATGGGGCTCGCCCATCTGGACGTGCCACCGGCCCGGGCGCGCGCCCGGGCCGGTGTGTCCCCGTGAGCCGGCGTCACCGTCGGCGGAGGATCAGATCGCGTCGCGGTGCCGCCCGCTGGCGCTGGTCTCGTGGGACGCCGGGTCGGAGCGGTCGTCGATCACGCGGTCGTTGTGCGTCGCGTCGTCCGTGCGGTCGGCGTGATGGGCCGGGTCGTCGGCCGCGGCCCCGGCTGTAGTGGCCCCGGCTGTGGCGCCGGCTGCCGCAGGGTCCCGGCCGGCGAGGCGCTCCGCGAGCCGTTCGTTCTCCGCGCGCAGCGCGGTGCGTTCCTCCTCCAGCTGGCTGACGGAATCGCGCTGGCGGAGCTTGGCCTCCTTGCGCTCGGCCCGCTTGCGCCTGGAGCGGCCCATCGAGGACATCAAGGCCCAGACTCCGATCAGGAACATGAGCATCGTGGCGGCGCCCGCGACGAAGACGCCCGCGGCCGTGGTGGTGATGGTCTGGCCGAGAATCTCGACGGTGGCCTCTTCGCCCGCGTCGAAAATCGCGCCGATGGCGAGCAATGCCGCGGCAACGATGAGCAACAGGCCCAAGACGAGCATGGCGATCTCCTTTCGCTGCCGGACCTCTGCCCCGAAGCCCGGCCGATTATGCGGGCGATGAACAGCCTTCCAGGACGACGTCCAGGAGTCGCACCGCCCCCGACTTGTCCAGCGGCTCGTTGCCGTTGCCGCACTTCGGCGACTGGACGCAGGACGGGCAGCCGTCGAGGCACTCGCAGGCGGCGATCGCGTCCCGGGTCGCCGTGAGCCACTCGACGGCGGCCGCGTGGCCGCGCTCGGCGAACCCGGCGCCGCCGGGATGCCCGTCGTAGACGAACACCGTCATCCGTCCCGTGTCGGCATGGTGCGCCGAGGACACACCGCCGATGTCCCACCGGTCGCACGTGGCGAACAGCGGCAGCAGCCCGATCGAGGCGTGCTCGGCCGCGTGCGCAGCACCCGGCACTTCCGCGGGGGCCAGACCTGCGCGTGCGAGTCCGTTGGCGTCGACCGTCCACCAGACCGCACGGGTCCGGAGGTGTCGCGGTGGTAGGTCCAGCGGCTCCTCGCCGAGCACTTCGCCGGTGACAACCCGCCGCCGGAGGTAGGAGACCACCTGGTTCGTGACCTGGACCGTCCCGAACGAGAGGGTCACGTTCTCCCAGGACCGCGTCGCCGAGGACTCCACCACCTCGATGGCTGTGACGTCGCGCGCGACCGTGGTCCAGTCCGGTGTCGTGGGCACGAGCACCGCCACCGAGTCGTCGAGGTCCAGCGACGACACGACGTACGTCTCCCCCTGGTGCACGTAGACCGCGCCCGCGTGCACCGTCACGTGCGCGGCCGACCCGTCCACCGTCCCGAGCAGCCGGCCGGTGCTCTCCTCCACGAGGCCGACCGGCCGGCCGCCGATGCCACGGATGTCGGCGAGGTCGCTGGCCCGTTCCGGCCGGGTCCAGAACAGTCCGGTCGACCGCCGTCGGAGCATCCCGCGCTCCACGAGGTGCTCGGCCACGGGGCCGGCGTGCGGGCCGAAGGTCGCCAGGTCCTCGTCGGTGAGCGGCAGCTCGGCCGCGGCCGCGCACAGGTGCGGGGCCAGCACGTGCGGGTTGTCCGGGTCGAGCACGGTCGCCTCCACCGGGCGGCCGAACAGCGCCGCCGGGTGGTGCGTGAGGTAGGTGTCGAGCGGGTCGTCGCGGGCCACGAGCACGGCTAGCGCCCCCTGGCCGGTGCGGCCGGCACGACCGGCCTGCTGCCACAGCGACGCGCGGTTCCCGGG
>JBOGDX010000609.1:0-1886 GCA_050743225.1 Actinomycetes bacterium
GGGTGGGTGTGGTCCTCGGGTTATGTCCGACCGAAGAGCCGGTGCTTGAGGGTTGAGCCGGCCGCGCAGGTGGCCTTCGTGCCGTAGAGTCGCCCCTCCTTGACAGGCCCGGGGACTGTTTGGGTGCTCAGGCGATGGCCCAGCCGTGGGGCCCGTGGGTGAGGCCGAGGTTGACGAGCCGCTTCAGGTTGACGGCTGCGACGCGGTGGCCGAGCCAGAGCCGGTTGCGGTCGGTGCCGCGGTAGCGGAGCCGGCGGTTGCCGCCGCGCACCAGCCAGGCGATGCTGCGTTCGACCATGGGCCGGTGCTGCTTGTAGGGCTCGGTGAACGCGTCGGTGGCGGCGAAGGCGCGGGCAGCGGCGAGCAGGCCGTGGTGGGGGTGCAGGGTGATCACCCGTCCGCGGGCGGCGGTGGTGCAACGCTCTCGCTGCGGACAGGCCGTGCAGTGGCGGGCGAACCGGGCGTGCCGGCGGGCGGTGAGACCCACGGTGACCCCGGCGGGGCAGGTGACGGTCCCGGCGGGCTCGTCGATGGCGAAGTCGTCGAGGGTGTAGCCGCCTTCGACGGCAGGGCGCAGCGGCGGCGGCTTGATCACCGCAGTCATGTTCCGGTCCTGCAGGTGGTCGCGCAGCTCCCCGGCGCCGTAAGCGGTGTCGCCGAGCACTTCGGTGCCGGCGGGCTCGCCGGCAAGCAGGCCGGGAGCGGCCTCCGCGTCGCCGGTGTTGCCGGCGGTGAACTCACACGCGGTGATCAGCCCTGTGTCGGGCTCCGCGGCAATGTGGGCCTTGTAGCCGTCCCGGTAGGCGTGGCGGGTCTTGTGCACGTGCCGCGACTCGGGATCAACGGTGGAGATCACCCGGTCCGGGGCGGTGCGTTGGGCGATCCGCCACTGTCCGGGCCCGTCACCAGGTTCGACGTCTTGGCCGGCGACCAGCGCCAACAGGGCCACCGCGTCGGTCTGGGTCTCGGTGAGCTCGAGCCCGTCGGCGGCCCACACCAGTTCGTTGGCGTCGTCGACCAGCTCGGACACCAGCCGGTCGATGTCGGCGGGGTCGTCCCAGTCGCACGACGGCCGGCCGGGTTCGAGGTTGTGCTCGCGCACCCACACGCGCTGCAGCGCGGGGATGAGTTTGCGGGCCCGGCGGATCTGGGTGGCCAGCATCGTGACGGTGTCCTGGCGGGCCACCGCGTCATCCAGCACCGTCGAATCGAGCACCCGCCGGTGGCGGCGGGCGATGACACCGCACTCGGCGATCACCGCGCGGACCGCGTGGAAGATCCGGTCCGGGTCGTCGCTGGCCCGCAGCTTGTTGCGCCACAACGTCAGCACCGTCGGGTGGAACGCCTCGTCGGTGAGCGCGAGGCCGGCGGCGGCCTTCCACGCGATGTCGGTCTGCAGCGCCCGGCACGCCTCGCGGTCCGAGCGGCTCTCCAGGGCCTGGAGCACCATCACCGTGGCGACCACGTCGGCAGGGACCGACGGGCGGCCCCGACCCGATGGGAAGAGGTCGGCGAACATCTCATCGGGGAACAGGCGCCGGCGGTGCTCCGCCAAGAACGCGTGCACCGACCCCTCGCCAAGCAGGTGGCTGCACAGCGCGGCCGCGTCGAGCAGCTCCCGATTCGGATGCGACGACCCCAGCACACCCGCGGTCTACCTCACCGGCCACGAAAACGCGAGCACCACCAGCCGGATTGCTCAGCACTCTCCTAGGAGCGACTTCACGATTGGCGCCCCGAGCGTGTCCGCCGCCGCGATCACCTCGGTGCCCGCGCCGAGCGCGCCGGCACCGACCAGCAGCACCACCCGTTCAGCCTCGTTCAACAGGTCGGCCACCCGAGCCATATCGGCGTCGGCCGGCACGACAAGGGGAGCGAGACAGACC
>JBOGDX010000610.1:0-1867 GCA_050743225.1 Actinomycetes bacterium
GGCTGAGGTGGTGCGGCGACTCGGGCCGCCGGATACCGTCGACGGCTGGAAGGCGCTGGCCGACAGCCTCCTCACGGAGCAGGCGTGCGTGTTCCATCGCAACCTGGAGATCTCCTCCGGGTATGCCTGGATCTACCTGTCCTTGCCGAGTTGCCTCAAGTGGGCGGGCATGGCCGCATTTGCGGCGCTTCGGATCTGAGCGGGGTGTGAGCTCGTAAGGGGGGATCCGCCGGGCGCGGCACAGGGGCTCTGAGAATCGGAGGGTTCTGACGCCTGACGATTCGGAGAGCCCCTGTGGAAGTGGACCCTACGCGCATGTGCGAGCTGCTGGTCGGCTTGCCCGAGGTGAACGTGCTTGGCGTCGAGGATCTGGCGGGTCGGTCGTTGCGGGTGCACGTCGAGTCGCGCGTCGACCAGGCGTGGTGCCGCGCCTGTGGATGCCGCGCCGTGGTGAAGGACCGGTCCGCGGTGGCTTTGGTCGACTTGCCGTGCTTCGGTCGTCCGGCCCGGCTGGTGTGGCACAAGCACCGGTGGTCCTGCCGTGAGCGGGCGTGCCCGGCCGGGTCCTGGACGGTGGTCGATGACCGCATCGCGGTGGCGCGCGCCGCGCTGACGGATCGGGCGGCGCGGTGGGTGACGGTGCAGGTCGGCCGGCTGGGCCGGTCGGTGAACGAGGTCGCCGACGAGCTGGGCTGTGACTGGCACACCGTCAACGACGCGGTAGTCGCCTACGGCGAGGCGCTCCTCGACGCGGATGTCGACCGCGTCGGTGCCGTCGACGCGCTGGGCCTCGACGAGACGCTGTTCTTCCGCAAGGGCCCGCGGCATCTCAAGCAGTGGTGCACCTCGGTCGTCGACGCGGGAGGACCGGAGCGAGCCGCGAAACTGATCGAGGTCGTCGAGGGCCGCACGGCGGCCAAGGTCAGCGGCTGGCTCGACGACCAGCCCCAGGACTGGCGGGCCGGGATCCGCTGGGGGGTGCTCGACATGTCGGGCCCCTACCGCAAGGTCTTCGACGACAGCCTGGACCACGTCACCCAGGTTGCCGATCCGTTCCACCTCGTCAAGCACGCCAACTCCAAGCTGGACGAGTGCCGGCGGCGGGTGCAGAACGAGACCCTGGGCCACCGGGGCCGCAAGAACGACCCGCTCTACCGAGGCCGCCGCCTGCTGACCAAGGGCCACGAGCGCCTCGACGGCGACGGCGAGGCCAAGCTCCTGTCGCTACTCGAGGCCGGCGACCCCCGCGGCGAGGTGCGCATGACCTGGCACGCGAAGGAGACCGTCCGCTCCCTCTACGACATCGACGACCCGGACCTCGCCGGCGAGTTCCTCGACGAGCTCATCAGCGACATGGCCGACGCCGACATGCCGCCCGAGGTGCGCTCGCTCGGCCGCACACTCACACGCTGGCGGGATCACATCGTCGCCTGGCACCACGCGCGCGTCACCAACGGGCCGACGGAGGCGATCAACAACTTGATCAAGCGGATCAAGCGCATCGGGTTCGGGCTGCGTCGGTTCCGTCACTATCGGGTCCGTGCGCTGCTCTACGCCGGCCGACCCAACTGGGACCTACTCGCCACCATCACACCCCGCTGAAATCCGAAGAGCCGTCTTTGTCAGCCCGGCCGCTGGACTCGACCGACCGTGACGCGGCCGAGACCCGTGCCCCTTGCGTGCCCGATCCGTCGGACTGACACGGTCGCTCGCGGCATGTCACGACGATGATGATCTGACCGCACCGAGATCATCGCCGGGCAGATCACTCCGGGCGTCACCGAGCATCTTGTTCCCAAGCTGACGACGATGGGTTCGATCCCGTCACCCGCTTCACCGGCACCTGCCCTGGTCACCGGCAGTAGAC
>JBOGDX010000611.1:0-1858 GCA_050743225.1 Actinomycetes bacterium
TGACGCGCCGGTGAAGAAGACCGTCGACGACCTCGAGACGCAACTTGGCTCACTCCGCGGGAAACGGGTGCTGGTCCGCTCCGACCTCAACGTCCCGCTCGAGGGCCACACGATCACCGACGACGGGCGGATCCGGGCCAGCGCCCCCACCATCGCCGACCTCGCCGACCGGGGCGCCCGGGTCGTGGTGTGCGCGCACCTGGGCCGGCCCAAGGGGACGCCGGTCCCCGAGCTCTCCCTCGCGCCGGTGGCCGAGCGGCTCGCGGACGTCGTCGGCCGGCCGGTGGAGTTCGCCGCCGACACGGTCGGCCGCAGCGCCCGGGCGGCGGTCGGGGAGCTCGGCGACGGCGACATCGCGGTGCTGGAGAACCTGAGGTTCAACCCGGGGGAGGAGTCGAAGGATGACGCCGAGCGGGGTGCGTTCGCCGACCAGCTCGCCGGTCTCGCGGACGCCTATGTCGGCGACGGCTTCGGTGCCGTGCATCGCAAGCACGCCAGCGTGTACGACGTGCCGCAGCGGTTGCCGCACGCGGCCGGCGCGTTGGTGCTCGCCGAGACGGAGGTGCTGCGCACCCTGACCGGCGCCCCCGATCGGCCCTACGTCGTCGTGCTCGGCGGCTCGAAGGTCTCCGACAAGCTGGGCGTCATCGACAACCTCATCGACGCGGTCGACGAGCTGCTGATCGGTGGCGGCATGGTGTTCACCTTCCTCAAGGCGCAGGGGTACGAGGTGGGGAAGAGCCTGCTGGAGGCCGACCAGCTCGACACGGTGCGCCGCTACCTCGACGAGGCGGCGGCGAAGGGGGTCGAGATCGTGCTGCCGGTCGACGTCGTCGCCGCGACCGAGTTCTCCGCCGACGCCGCCCACGACGTGGTGCCGGTCGACGCGATCCCGGCCGACCGCATCGGGCTCGACATCGGGCCGGAGAGCGGCAAGCTCTTCGCCGAGCGCATCGCGCGGGCGCGGACCGTCTTCTGGAACGGGCCGATGGGCGTGTTCGAGATGGCGCCGTACGCCGAGGGCACCCGCAGCGTCGCGCAGGCCCTGACCGACGTGGACGGGCTCACCGTCGTCGGCGGCGGCGACTCGGCGGCAGCGGTCCGCCAGCTCGGCTTCGACGAGAAGGCCTTCGGCCACATCTCCACCGGGGGCGGTGCCAGCCTCGAGCTCCTCGAGGGCAAGGAGCTCCCCGGCCTGATGGTGCTCGCGGACCAGCTCAGCGACTAGGAGGACCGGACAGATGGCACGCACCCCGCTCATGGCGGGCAACTGGAAGATGAACCTCAACCACCTCGAGGCCCTCGCGCTCGTGCAGAAGCTCGCCTTCTCGCTCACCGACGACGACTTCGACGCCGTCGAGGTCGCGGTGCTGCCGCCGTTCACCGACATCCGCTCGGTGCAGACGCTGGTCGACGGGGACAAGTACCGCGTCGTCTACGGCGCGCAGGACGTCTCGCCGCATCCCCCCGGGGCCCACACCGGCGACGTCGCAGCCTCCATGCTGGCCAAGCTCGGGTGCACGTATGTCGTCATCGGGCACTCCGAGCGCCGCGCCGACCACGCCGAGGACGACACGCTCGTCAACGCCAAGGTGAAGGCGGCGGTGGCGGCAGGGCTGGTCCCGATCCTCTGCGTCGGCGAGCCGCTGGACGTACGTCAGGAAGGCCGCCACGTCGAGCACACCCTCGGCCAGCTGTCCGCGGACCTCGACGGGGTCGGCGCCGACAAGGCCAGGACCGTGGTCATCGCCTACGAGCCGGTGTGGGCCATCGGCACCGGTGAGGTGGCGACCCCCGAGGACGCCCAGGAGGTGTGCGCCGCGATCCGGACGCGCCTGGCCGAGCTCTACTCGGGCTG
>JBOGDX010000612.1:0-1858 GCA_050743225.1 Actinomycetes bacterium
GGCCACGACATCGACGGGCCGGTGCTCGTGGGTCGCGTCGCGTCCTTCGAGGACGAGGAGCACTCCAACGGCAAGACGATCCGCTGGTGCCAGGTCGATGTCGGCGAGGCCGAGCCTCGGGGTGTCGTGTGCGGCGCGTTCAACTTCGGAGTGGGCGATCTCGTCGTCGTCGCGCTGCCCGGTGCGACACTCCCCGGAGGGTTCGCGATAGGCGCGCGCAAGACGTACGGCCACGTCAGCGACGGCATGATCTGCTCCACCCGCGAGCTCGCGATCGGCGACGACCACACCGGCATCCTGGTGCTCCCCGAGACCAGTCAGGCTCTCGGCGGCGTTCCGCCCGCCGAGAGCCTGACAACCGTCGGGGCGGACGCCGTAGAGCTGCTCGGTCTGCGCGACGAGGTGCTCGACATCGCGGTCACGCCCGACCGGGCATACTGCCTGTCCATCCGCGGCCTGGCGCGCGAGGCGGCGACGGCCTACGGCGTCGCGTTCCGCGACCCGGCCGACCTCGACCCGCTGCCCATCGACGGTGACGGCCACCCCGGCGAGATCGCCGACCCGAGCGCAGCGGACCGTCTCGTGCTGCGGACCGTCACCGGGCTCGACCCGGACGCGGTGACCCCGATCTGGATGCAGCGCCGGCTGACGATCTCCGGGATGCGCCCGGTGTCGTTGGCCGTCGACGTCACCAACTACGTCATGCACGAGATGGGCCAGCCGCTGCACGCCTTCGACCGGTCCCGGGTCAAGGGGCCGATCGTGGTCCGCCGGGCGGCGCCGGGGGAGCGACTTGAGACGCTCGACCACGTCCACCGCGACCTCGACCCGGAGGACGTCGTCATCAGCGACGACTCGGGCGCCGTCGGGCTGGCCGGGACGATGGGCGGCCTCACGACCGAGATCGACGCCGGGTCCACCGACCTGGTGCTCGAGGCGGCGCACTTCGACCCGGTCGCGGTCGCCCGGATGGCGCGGCGGCACCGGGTCTCCAGCGAGGCCGCGAAGCGATTCGAGCGCGGCGTGGACCCGGAGCTGCCGCCGGTCGCGTCTACTCGCGCGGTGCGGCTGCTCCAGGAGCTGGGCGGCGGGACGTACGCCGGGTCCGTCGAGGTCGACCACGCCCGCCGGCCGCGCCGGATCTCGCTCGACCCGACGCGCCCCGCGCGGACCGCCGGCCTGCCGATCGCGGCGGAGGACGTCGCGCGTCACCTGGAGCAGGTCGGTGCCGCCGTGGGTCGGGCCGGCGACCTGTGGACGGTGACCCCGCCGACGTGGCGGCCGGACCTGTCCGACCCGGCCGACCTCGACGAGGAGGTCATCCGGCTGGTCGGGTACGACACCATCCCCGGCGTCCTGCCGCACGCACCTCCCGGGCCGGGGTTCAGCGACCGGCAGCGGCTCCGCCGGCGGATCGGTCTCGCCCTGGCACACGCCGGGTTCGCGGAGACGCCGTGCTACCCGTTCATGGGCGAGGCCGTGCTCGACCAGCTGGGCCTGCCGCCGGGCGACGGCCGACGCAACGCGGTCCGGCTGGCGAACCCGTTGTCCGACGAGGAGCCGCTGCTCCGTACGACCCTGCTGCCGGGGCTGCTGACGTCGCTGCGCCGCAACATCGGTCGCGGTGCCACAAGTCTCGCGCTCTTCGAGGTGGCGCCGGTGTTCCGGCCGGGACCGGAGCCGTTGCCCGCGCCGCCGCGGCCACGGCTGGACCATCGTCCCAGCGAGGACGAGATCGTCGCGCTGGACGCCGCGCTGCCCGCGCAGCCGACCCGGGTGGCCGTCGTGCTCTCCGGCGAGGCCGAGTCGCGGGGCTGGTGGGGAGCCGGGCGCGCGGTCGGCTGGGCCGACGCCGTCG
>JBOGDX010000613.1:0-1841 GCA_050743225.1 Actinomycetes bacterium
TGCCCGGCGCGCTCGAGATGATGGTGACCTACCCGTTCCCGCAGGCGGCGACCGGCGCCGTGCAGGGCGACTTCACCAACCTGCGGATCACCGCCGACCTGGACCTGCGCACGATCCTGTCCAACCTGGGCGGACCCAAGCCGCCCGACCTGCCCACCGTGCCCAACCCGACCGGGTCACCCCTGCCGATCGACCCGACGAACCCGTTGCCGATCGATCCGCCGTCCCTGCCGGTCACCCCGCCGTCCCTGCCGGTCACGCCACCGTCAGGCGGCACCGGCGGTGGGACCGGCGGCGGCACCTGCGTGGCCGGCATCTGCATCGGCGCGCCGGCGCGGGCGAGCGCCGGGGCCGCAGGGGCCTACGACACGAACCTCGCCGCCCTGATGCTCGGAGGGCTGACGTGATCCGCCGGGGCACCAAGCTGCAGCTGCTCGTGTTCGCCCTCATCACGGTGATCGGCATGAGCTACGTCAGCGCGCGCTACGTCGGGATCGCCGACGCAGTCCTCGGAGACGGGTACGTCGTGACCGCCGACTTCGACCAGTCGGGCGGCATCTTCGAGAACGCCGAGGTGACCTACCGCGGAGTCACCGTCGGGCGGGTCGACCGCATGCGACTGGCCAACGACGGCGTACACGTCGACCTCAGCGTCGAGGAGGGCGTGAAAGTACCCGCCGACACCATCGCTGTGGTGGAGAACCGTTCCGCGGTGGGCGAGCAGTACGTCGACCTGCAGCCCAGTTCGAAGGGCGGCCCGTTCCTGGCCGACGGCGACCGGATCCGTCAGCGGGACAACCGCACCCCGCTGCCCACCGAGGTGCTGCTGCTCAACCTGGACCGGCTGGTGCGGTCGGTGGACAAGCGTGACCTGGTCGTCGTCATCGACGAGCTCGGTGCCGCGTTCTCCGGCTCGGGCCGTGACCTGCAGCGGATGCTGGACTCGGGGGACGCGCTGACCCGTGAGGCCGTCGAGGCCCTGCCGGAGACGATCCGGCTGATCGAGGACGGCAAGACGGTGCTCGCCACCCAGCGGGAGTCGGGCTCGGCGATCAAGAGCTTCTCCGACGACCTGGCCGCGTTCAGCGGCATCCTGCGAACCAGCGACGGGGACCTGCGCAAGCTGCTGGACAACGGCGTGGTGGCGTCGAAGGAGATGGAGACGCTGATCCGCGACAACCGGGCCGCCATCTCGGCGCTGCTCGCCAACCTGATCACGAGTGGTCAGGTCACCGTCGCCCGCCTCGACGGTCTCGAGCAGGTCCTGGTGACCTACCCCGACAACGTCTCCGGCGGCTACACGGTGGTCCCGGGAGACGGCACCTCCCACTTCGGCCTCGTGCTCAACAGCGACCCACACACATGCACCGCCGGCTACGAGGGGACCAAGCAGCGGACCCCGGCCGCCACCTCCGACGTCCCGGCGAACACCCGGGCGCACTGCGCCGAGCCGCGGGGGAGCAAGACCAGCGTCCGGGGAGCGCAGAACGCTCCCGCTCCGAGCGGCCGCTCGGCCCGCTCCGTCGCGGGGGTCCCCGGCTCGACCGGCCAGGGGACGAACGGGGACGATAGGGACAGGTCCGTTTCGAGTTCCTACCTCACCGGGTACGACCCGACCAGCGGCGTCGCGCTCGGAGCCGGTGACCTGCCGCTGGTGCTGGGGACTCGTGGGGGCCAGCAGAGGGCTTTCGGAGAGGAGTCGTGGAAGTGGCTGTTGCTCGGACCGCTGAGCCGGTGACTGCGGACGCCCCCACGGCACCGCACGCCACGCCGTCGGACACGCGGCCACCCGCGCCCCGGTGGCGGCGCCTGGGCGCCCGGCCGCTGGCACTGGCCGGCCT
>JBOGDX010000614.1:0-1827 GCA_050743225.1 Actinomycetes bacterium
GTCGTACATGCCGCACGACCTGGCGAGCGATCCGTCGCGCACCGTCTTCGCGTACGGAGCGATCATCTCGCCGCCGCGTGACTGGGACCGCTGGGCCGACCTCGTCACCGCGCTGACGACGCACCTCGTCGACCGTTACGGCCTGGACGAGGTCCGCGACCGCTGGAGCTTCGAGGTGTGGAACGAGGCGAACCTCGACGTCTTCTGGAGCGGCTCCCGGGATGAATACCTCAAGCTGTACGACGTGACCGTGGCCGCAGTCCGCACGGTCGACGAGCGGCTCGTCGTCGGTGGACCGAGCTCGGCCGCCGCCCAGTGGGTCGAACTGCTGCTGGACCACGCCACCAGGTCGGGAGCGCCGGTCGACTTCGTGTCGACGCACACATATGGCAGCCCGCCGTTGGACGTGCGACCGATCCTCGCCCGGCACGGTCGGGAGGACGCGAGGATCTGGTGGACGGAGTGGGGTCCCGGTTCGCAGCACTTCCACCACGTCGGTGACAGCGTGTTCGCGGCGACCTTCCTGCTGGACGGCATGGCCTCGAGCATGGGGCGGCTGCACGCGCTCTCGCACTGGGTCGCCTCAGACCACTTCGAGGAGCTGGGCCGCCCGGCCAAGCTCGGGCACGGCGGATTCGGCCTGCTCACCGTCGGAAACCTGCGCAAGCCCCGATGGTGGGCACTGGTCCTCCTCGACCGGCTCGGCGACTCGCGGCTGCGGGCCACCGCCGAGGGCGACGGCGGCGGGGGACTCGTGAAGACGCTCGCGGCGAGAGGCGACGACGGCGAGGTCGGCGTGCTGGTGTGGAACAGCAGCCTCGACCAGTCCCGCATCCCGTTCGACGGCGTTCTCGCCCGTGACGTGACGGTTCGGGTCGTCGGCCTGCCGGCCGGACCCGTGACCGTGACGCACTGGCGCGTCGACGAGGAGCACAGCAACGTCTTCTCGGCCTGGCGGGACCTCGGCGGGGCCGAGCGTGACTGGCCTGAGGGCGACGAGTGGGACCGGCTGCGTGAGCGCGACCGTCTCGTGGAGCTGGAGCCCACGAGCACCGTCGACGTCGGCTCCGACGGCGTCCTCGAGCTGTCGTTCACCCTGCCGCACCCCGGCGTGTCCTTCCTGGCGGTCGGCCCCCGGTGAGGCGGCGTGGGTGATCAGCATGGAGGACTACCTGGCCTTCGTCGACGACGCGCTCGACGGCATGGTCGATATCGTCACCGGGCTGGGCGACGACCTGGCGAACCGTCGTCTCGACATCGCCGGTGCGAACTCGCCGTACGCCGTGCTGACGCCCTGTCTGGGCGTGCTCGAGTACTGGGGCGGTCACGTCGTCGCCGGCCGCCGGATCGAACGTGACCGTGACGCGGAGTTCCGATCTGCCGGCGGCACCAGAGGCCTGGTCGAACGGACCCGGCAGGCCCGGCGGCAGCTCGTGGCCGACGTAGCGTCGTGCGAGCCGCTCGCCCCGCCCCGCCCCGCGGCGCGCTGGACGCGGACGTGGCCGACCTGCCGATCGCCAGAACCCAAGGCGGGGCTCTCGTCCACATCTACGAGGAGCTGGCGCAGCACCGTGGGCAGATGGACGTGACGCGCGATGTTCTCACCGCGCCGTGGGGGCGCGGCGCCTGACCCGCGGTGTCGCTAGTCTCCGACCCTGAGGAGGACGTGGCTGTGCGGGCACTGGTGTTCGACGGGTTCGGCGGCCCGGCAACGGTCCGTGATGTCCCGGATCCCGTGCCGGAACCGCACGGAGCGGTCGTCCGGGTGGAGGCCACCGGGCTGTGCCGCAGCGACTGGCACGGCTGGGCCGGCCATGACCGCACCAT
>JBOGDX010000615.1:0-1826 GCA_050743225.1 Actinomycetes bacterium
GTCGACAGGAGATCGTCGACGTGGGCCAGCGCGGCCAACGCCGCTGCCTGCGAGAGCGAGGACAGGTGGTACGGCAGGCGGACCAGCTGCAGGGCAGACACGACGTCGGGATGCGCCGCGAGATAGCCGAGCCGGGCGGCGGCGAAGGCGAACGCCTTCGACATCGTGCGGGTCACGACCAGCCGGTCCCGACCGTCGAGTAGCAAGACCGCCGAGGGACGGGTCGAGAACTCGGCGTACGCCTCGTCCACCACGACCAGCCCGCGCGAGGCGTCGTAGACCGCCGCGATGACGTCGAGGTCCAGCGCCGTCCCCGTCGGGTTGTTCGGAGAGCACAGGAGGACCACGTCGGGGGCGTGCTCGTTCACGACCAGCGCCGCCTGGGCCGGCTCGAGCCGGAAACCGGCCAGGCGTTCGACGGGCAGCCACCTGGTGCCGGTCCCGCGGCTGATCAGCTCGTGCATGGAGTAGGTCGGCACGAACCCGAGCGCTGTGCGCCCCGGCCCGCCGAACGCCTGCAGGAGCTGCTGCAGCACCTCGTTGCTGCCGTTGGCCGCCCAGACCTGGTCCGGCCGCAGAGGGACGCTCGTCGTCCGGGTCAGGTAGGTGGCCAGCCCGGCGCGCAGGGTCATGGCCTCGCGGTCTGGATAGCGGTTCATCAGCCGGGCCGCGTCGGCCACCCTCGCGGCGAGGTCGTCGACCAGGCCACGCGGCGGCGGGTACGGGTTCTCGTTGGTGTTGAGCCGCACCTTCGCGTCGATCTGAGGGGCGCCGTAGGGCGTACGACCACGCAGATCCTCGCGCAGCAGCCTGTCGACCTCGCTCATCACGACCTCGGAACCCGGACGCGGACGGCGTCGACGTGCGCTGCGAGGTCCTCGGCGCCGCCAAGTGCGTCCACGTGATGCGCCACGGCGGCCAGCGCGTCCCGGTCGTACTCCACGACGTGCTGGCTCCGCAGGAACGACTGGACGGACAGCCCGCCGCTGTGCCGGGCGGTGCCGCCGGTCGGCAGCACGTGGTTGGAGCCCGCGAGGTAGTCCCCGAGCGACACCGGCGAGAAGGGCCCGACGAACACCGCCCCGGCGTTGCCGACACGGTCGGCCCACGAGCCCGCGTCGCGCGTCAGCACCTCGAGGTGCTCGGCCGCCCACTCGTCGACGACGGTCACGCCGTGCCCCAGGTCGTCGACGAGGACGTACGCCGACTGGCTGCCCAACGCGGTCTCGACGCGTTCACGATGCCTCGTCGCCGGCACCGACTTCTCCAGCTCGCGGTCGACGGCGTCCAGCAGCTCGGCGCTCGGCGTCACCAGCAGGCATGACGCGTTGTGATCGTGCTCGGCCTGCGCCACGAGGTCGGCCGCGACGTACGCCGGGTCGGCACTGTCGTCGGCCAGGATCGCGACCTCGGTCGGTCCGGCCTCGGAGTCGATCCCGACGACACCCTTGAGCAGCCGCTTCGCCGCCGCCACGTAGACGTTGCCCGGACCGGTGACGAGGTCGACCGGCCGGCAGTGCCCGGTGCCGTAGGCGAACATCGCGACCGCCTGCGCGCCGCCCACCGCGTGCACCTCGTCGACGCCGAGCAGCGCGCACGCGGCGAGCACCGAGGGGTGCGGCAGCCCGCCGTTGTCGTGCTGCGGCGGGCTGGCCACCGCCAGCGACCCGACGCCCGCGACCTGGGCCGGGACCACGTTCATGACGACGCTGGACGGATAGGCGACCAGGCCGCCGGGGACGTAGAGCCCGACCCGGCGTACCGGCACCCACCGCTCGGTGACCGTCCCCCCGGGCGCGACCGGCACCACCGTGTCCTGCCGGCGC
>JBOGDX010000616.1:0-1826 GCA_050743225.1 Actinomycetes bacterium
GCACAGCGGCGACCGGCTCCGGCGCGGCGGCCACCGCCCCCGGCGGCACGGACGCGACCGGCTCGCACGCCACCTCGAAGCGCGACTGGCGGGCCAAGGCCGCGACCCCGATGATCGCGGGCACGCCGCAGGAGAAGGACCTCCTCGACGACGAGTCCAGCCCCCAGCTGCTCGCCGCGAGCCGTGCGTTCTTGACCGCCGACCAGGGCATCGCCGAGATCGCCCGGCAGAAGCGCCTCATGGCACAGCTGCGGCAGAGCGCGGCCGAGAGCGCCCAGCTGTACAAGGCGCTGGACCTCGACGTGCTGACGGCGCGAACGGTCGCCGGCGTCATGCAGGAGCGCTACGACTCCGTACGCGCCCAGCTGGTGAACGCCGCCCGCAAGGCCTACGTCACCGGTCAGCCGACGACCGACGACGGCGCCGTGCCCGGTCTCGCGGTGACTCTCACCCGGCTCGCCGACGGCAGTGCCCGCGCCGCCCTGCGAGTCGGGGACCTCACCGTCCGCCGGGACCATGTGCGTGCCGACTTCGAGCGGCTCGCTGCCCGGTACGCCGAGGCGCAGCGGGCCCTCGACGACGCCAACCGGCGGCTCGCCGCACTGGGGGCACAGCGCTCCGACGCGCTGCGCGCCGTGCTCGCCGCCCGGGGCAGCGACGTCGCGCTGCATCGCGCGCGCATCGCGGAGTCCGGTCAGCTCGGTGCCCAGATCCGCGCGGCGTCCGTCCGGCTGGAGCGCAACGGCGCCACGGTCCCGGGCACCGGCCAGCTCTCCGATCCGGTAGGTGGGCACCTCACGTCACCGTTCGGCATGCGGCTCCACCCGATCCTGAAGTACCCGAAGCTGCACACCGGCGTCGACTTCGCCGGCGGCGACTCCGTGGTCCGGGCCGCGGACGACGGACGGGTGCTGATGACGGTCGTCAGCACGGCGTACGGCAACTTCACCGTCGTCGACCACGGCGTCGTCGACGGGCATCGGCTCACGACGGCGTACGCCCACCAGGCGCTGTTCCTGGTCGGCGAGGGTGACAGAGTCCGGAAGGGTCAGCAGATCGGCACGGTCGGCTCGACCGGGTACTCGACGGGTCCGCACCTGCACTTCGAGGTCCGCGAGGACGGCGCCGTCGTCGACCCGCTCCGCTACCTCTGAGGTCCGCGCCGGTCAGTCCCGGACCAGCCAGCGTGTCTCGTCCTTGGGCCGGTAGGGGCAGTACCGGCCGGTGACCACGGCCCGGTCGAGGTGCCTGCCCGCGCTCGGATGGACCTGGGCGACGCGCGCGAGCGCGCTGCGGATGCGGGCCGTGACCGCGGCCCGGGCGCGCTCGGCTGAGTCGCCGGTGCGCCGGGGGCCGTGCAGCCCGTATGCCGCCGCCAGCTCCTGGGTCAGGGCGTCCAGCTCCTTCTGGGCGAGCACCCGCCCGCTCCGTGTCGCCGGCGGAGTCGGCGTCATCCAGCTCCTCCTGAAGGGTCCGGATGCGCTGCTTGTAGGCGGCGCGGGCCTGCGCGTCGACGCGGTCACCGAGGTCGCCCTCGCGGCCGCGGACCAGGCCGGAGCCGGCGGGCTCTGCCAGGTTTACGGCTGGAGCGTCAACCACTGCCTGCCCGCGTCCCTCGCGGACGCACCGTCGGACGGGCTGGGCACTGTGCTGCGCCGCGGCACGGTGCACCGGATGGCCGCCGAGGCGGGCTTCTCGGCGAGCAGCGACCTGCCGGTCGCCAACGACTTCTTCCGGTTCTACCGCTTCGACGGCTGAGGTCGGCCCCTCACACCCTCGGCGACTCCCAGCAGGGCGCGGGTGTCCGCCTGGGAGCTGTCGAGCAG
>JBOGDX010000617.1:0-1820 GCA_050743225.1 Actinomycetes bacterium
ACTTGGCCTCGGTGTTGCCGAGCTTGGTCTTCGTCTGGCCCTCGAACTGCGGCTCGGCGAGCTTGACGCTGACAATCGCGGTGAGGCCCTCCCGGACATCGTCGCCGGTGAGGTTGGCCTCCTTCTCCCTGAGCACCCCCCACTCGCGGGCGAAGCGGTTGACAAGCCCGGTCAGCGCCGCGCGGAAGCCCTCCTCGTGCGTGCCGCCCTCGTGGGTGTTAATGGTGTTCGCGAACGTGTGCACCGACTCGGTGAAGCCGGTGTTCCACTGCATGGCGATGTCGAGCGACAGCCCGGGCACGCCGTCCGTCGACTGTGACTCGGACTCGGCCTCGAAGGAGATGACGGTGCGGTGCACGGCGTCCTTGCGGGCGCCGAGGTGGTTGACGTAGTCGACCAGCCCGCCGTCGTAGCGGTAGACGACCTCGGTCTGCGTGGTCTCGTCCGCCTCGTCGACCTCAGCCTCGGCGGTGGCGCGCGGCCGCTCGTCGTACAGCTCGATGGTGAGGCCCTTGTTGAGGAAGGCCATCTCGCGGAACCGGGTCGAGAGCGTCTCGAAGGTGTAGTCGGTCGTCTCGAAGATGTCGGGGGAGGCCCAGAAGGTGATCGTGGTGCCGGTGTCGTCGACGGCCGGCCCCTTGCGCAGCGGGGCGTCGGGCACACCGCGGGTGTAGGACTGCGTCCACGTGTGGCCCTCACGGTGGATCTCGACGTCGAGCCGTGACGACAGCGCGTTGACGACGGAGACGCCGACGCCGTGCAGGCCGCCGGACACCTTGTACCCGCCGCCGCCGAACTTGCCCCCCGCGTGCAGCACCGTGAGCACCACCTCGACCGCCGGACGGCCCTCGCTGGCGACCTCGTCGATCGGGATGCCGCGGCCGTTGTCCTTCACCCGCACGCCGCCGTCGGGCAGCAAGGTGACGACGATCCGGTCGCAGTGCCCGGCCAGGGCCTCGTCGACCGAGTTGTCGACCACCTCGGTGACCAGGTGATGCAGGCCGCGCTCGCCGGTGGAGCCGATGTACATGCCGGGGCGCTTGCGGACCGCCTCGAGCCCCTCGAGGACCTGGATGGCGCTCGCGTCGTAGGAAGGGCTCAGCAGGGGCGTGATGCTCTCGACAGGCTCGAGCGGCTCAGCCGACTGACTCACGGGTCACCTTTCGTCGCGCGCGCAACAGTCGTCCACTGGGGGCGTGGGTGGCCGGGGAAAGGGTCCAGCGGTCGACGACGGCACCGGGGGTGCTGTACGGCCTTCATCCTACCTGTCGGCGGCACCAGAACCGGCCACCAGGGACGCCTGGGGACGGCGCTGCCGCTCGTACGCGGGTGGGGATGAAGCCCCCCACGAGGGCGGGTCGCTACAGGGCCGGAAATCAGCCGTACGTGTCTCGGGGCCCCCGGCCCCGGACGCTCCAGGGACCCTTCTTCCATGAGGGCCCGCCGGGGCCCCGCACCGACACCGCGCTCACCGTCCCGGCGCCCAGGTCCTCGGCGAGCCGGGCCAGCAACGCAGGCGCGAGCAGCCGGATCTGGGTCGCCCAGGCCGTGGAGTCCGCCTGCACCATCAGCTCGCCGTCCGCGAAGGACACCGGCGTGGCATGGGCTGCGACCTCGGGGCCGACGATCGCCGTCCACCGGCCCATCACTCCACCCACGGCCGCGTCGGTCTCCCAGCCACGCTCGGCCACGAGCCGGTCCAGGGTCGGACCCAGCAGCTGCGGGTCGCGGTCGTCGGGGTGGGCGCCGCTGCGCTCCTCGGGCGCGACGCGGCGCCGCCGAGCCTGCGGTCCGTCGGGCTCTCGCCGGGGGTCCGGGGC
>JBOGDX010000618.1:0-1815 GCA_050743225.1 Actinomycetes bacterium
GTGTCGGTGTGTGGGGACGCCGCGGCCCACCCTGATGTCCTTCCCCTCCTGGTCGGCGCGGGCGTCCGGACCGTCAGCGTGGCCCCGTCCGCCCTCGACTCCGTGCGCACTTTGGTCCAGCGGCTCTCGGCCGACAGCTGCCGGCGCCGGTTCTCCCGATTGGTCGCTGCGTCAGACCCGTCGCCGACCGGCGGGTTGGTCAGCGTCTCGACCGTGGAGGTGCCGCATGCGTGACCGGTGGGCCCGTCAGCGGCGTGCGGGACGCGCCGAGCTCGCGGGACACCGCGCGCGCGGTGTCCATGACTGCCCGCGAGAGGTGCGCGCGGGCCTGGCGCTGCAACAGCCGCTCAACGGGTCCGACCACACCCAGCGAACCGACGACGCGCCCGCTGTGGTCATGGACCGGCGCGGCGATGCCGCCGTCACCGACATTGGCCTCTTGGTTCTCCACGGCGAAGCCGCGATCCACGGTAGCGGTGAGCGCCTTGCGGAGTGCCTCGGGCGAGGTGCGGGTGCGGCCTGTGAGGGCGCGCAGCGGGTGGCCGAGCAGCTCGTCCGCCTCGGCGCCGGGCAGGGCGGCCACGATCGCATGGCCCAGCGCGCAGGCGTGCCAAGGCACCGTCGCCCCCACCTCGAGGATCTGGACTGCGTCGTCCGGGCGGAACTCGTGGTGCACGACCATCACCGCGTCGTCGACGAGCACGCTCACCCAGACCGCCTCGTTGACCTGTCGTGCCAGCGCGCCCGCGCGCAGCATCGACCGGGCGCGCAGTTCCGACCCGGCCAGGTAGGCGTTGCCCAGCTGGAGAACACCCGGTCCGAGCGAGTACCGGCCGGTGGCGACGTCCTGGCGGACCAGGCCGCATGCCTCCAGGGTGCGCAGCAGACCGTGCACGGTCGGCTTGGCCAGGCCCAGACGTGCGCCCAGCTCGGTGACGCCGAGACTCGGGCTGCCTGCGCCGAGCTCGTGCAAGATCCGGGCGGCTCGGTCCACCGACTGGATCATCACCCTCCCGTCCGTGCGGCCGTGAGCCTGTCGCCGCCGTTGCGTTCAGCATGGTCGAACAGGTACGAGGATAGGTGCCATGAGTGAGAACGGCACGGTGGGCGTCGTGCTCATCTCACACAGCCGGTCGCTGGCCGAGGGGGCCGCGGACGTGGCCATGCAGGTCAGCGCCGGTGCGGTGCGCGTCGTGGGCGTGGGAGGCACCGAAGACGGCCGGCTGGGCACCAGCATCGAGGCCTTGGCCACAGCGGTCGAGAAGGTCGCCGCGGGCCTCGGCGTCGTGGTCATCCCGGACCTTGGGAGCTCGGTGCTGACGACGAAGGCCTACCTGGCGGACAATCCCGCCGGACAAGTCGAGGTCGCCGATGCCCCGTTCGTCGAGGGCGCAGTCGCCGCTGCGGTCGCCGCGGCGGGCCGGGCGTCTTTGAGCGACGTCGTGGCCGCGGCTGAGGGGGCCCGTGATGTTCGCAAGCTCTGACACCGCGCACCAGACGTCTGTTGTCCTGGTGGCGGACCTGCATGCCCGTCCGGCCGGCCGGGTCACGCAGGTGGCCGCTGGTTTCAAGGCGACGGTGTGGCTGGCTGTCGACGACAGGCCACGCGTCGACGCGCGCAGCGTCCTCGCGGTCATGGGTCTGGGCGCCGTGGCGGGGCAGACGGTGACCGTCACCGGCGAAGGAGTGCAGGCTCGCGAAGGGGTCGCCGCTGTGGCCGATGTTCTGTCGGTGGCCGCCACCGACGACTGACTGTCCCGGTCGAGGAAGTTTGCGGGCCTGGCGGATGGACCCCGAGCTCCCGCTGGTCATGAG
>JBOGDX010000619.1:0-1794 GCA_050743225.1 Actinomycetes bacterium
GACCCGGAAGCCGAGCACGTCGAACGGCGCGGTCCGCATGGTCCGCGGCTCGCCGGCGGCGAACAGCGTCGGCAGGTTGACGATGCCGCCCTGCGCCGGCTGGAAGGACGGGTCGGCGTCCGGCAGGAAGTTCACCACCCGCTCCCGCACCGCGTCCCCCACGTCGGCCACCGTCGGCGGCCGTTGGTTGCGGCCGAGACAGACGGTGCCCTGCATCAGCCACGGCCCCGGCGGCCGGCGCATGTACACCCGGTAGCGCAGCTGCCCGGCGACCTGACAGGTGGCCACCGCGCCGTTGCACAACACGTCGCCCTGCGTGGTCGGGCTGTTCGTCGAGCATGCGGGGACGAGGCTCCACTCGCAGTTCGTGCAACCCGCGTTCTGCCGCGTGGACTTGGCCAGGTCGCTGCCCGGTTCGGCCTTGGGGAACTCCGTTGCCTCCGTAACGACCGACCCGCCCACTTGATCGCCACCAGTGTGGGGCTGGCCGGCGCACTCGTGGTCATCCTCCGGACAAGGATCGGCGGCGATGGCCGATCCCGGCGACAGGACCGAGAAACATGCCACCGTGGACAACGTCGCAGCAAGCAAACGCAGACGCCTCATCAGGCACTCAACCCTCGAGATCGAAGACATTGGCCAAGATCCAGCCCCGGCTGTCCTGAACTAGCGACAGATCAACATGACCCTGGCGGGCCGGGAGACGATTGATGACCTTGCCCCGAGGGCTCAGTACCTCGTACGCACTGACGTCGTAGTGAACCTCAGCTGCCGCCGTCGTCTTGATGATGTCGTGGACGTTGATCGACTGAACGGTCCATGACACCTTGGGCGTGCTCCGACCCTTTGCCGCCGTCTCGTCTATTGACTTGGCAGAGCCGGAGCACGGACACGCCGGATTGGCCAGGGACTTCAGCTTGGTCGTGTCCTGCGTCTGGGCGGCCCTGGTGAGTTCGGCGTAGTAGGTGCGGACGGCGGCCTCTACCTGCTGCTCCGGGGTCGTGGCCGTCGGCGAGGGCGACGAGGACGACGCCGTCGGCGACCTGGTCTTCGGCAGCGTCCCCGGCTCGTCCGCGTCGCTGCACCCTGCGGCCACCAGCCCGAGCACCACGAGGCAGGCAGCCGGTACCGACCGCCGCAGCGTCCCCGTCCGCGCGCTCATGGGCTCGGAGCATACGGGACATCTGCGACACCGCCCCAAGGCCTGTCCACAAGCTGTCACCGGCGGCGACGGTGCTGTGACCTGCACGGTTCCCGGGCACGGATGCGGCCCGCGCAAGGGCCGCCGCAAGTGCCGTTGATCGACGAGAGTCACGGCGCAACCGACGACCACGGCTGGTCAGGAGCGTGCGGCGGAGGGCTCGACGGTCGTTGCGCCGTGAATCGAGTCGATCTTGCGGGGCCGGGGGTCCAGGTCGGGCAGTCACGCACAGCCGCAACTGCATCGCAGCGGCCCGCACCGGCGACAAGGGTGAGCTCCAGCGTGAACGTCGGCCCGCGCCACGCTCCGCCGAGCGCTCTGCTAGCCCAGCCGGGTCCGCTCATCCCGGCACCAGAGCGCGAGCAGACCGCGGAAGTGGTCCACGAACTGGTCCTGCTCGTGCGGCGGGAACATCGACCGGACCGTGTCGACGAGCACCCGGTCGAAGTCGGGGCCCTCGACGTAGGCCAGCACCAGCTCGTCTATCTCGCCGAGCCGGGACGCGCAGAAGTCCTGGTAGCGCTCCGTGTCGAAGTAGTCGTCGGCCAGGGCGCGGTAGTCGGCCAGCTTCTCGGCGTACGAGAGGTCGTCTC
>JBOGDX010000620.1:0-1791 GCA_050743225.1 Actinomycetes bacterium
ATCGGGCGCGTGGAGCAGGCCGCCAGGCTCGGACACGGCGATCGTCGCCAGCGCGTTCGCGCGTCCCTTCGCGACCGGGTTCGTCCCCTCGAGCGGATCGACCGCGATGTCGACCTCGGGACCTTCACCGCGGCCGACCTTCTCCCCGATGTACAGCATCGGGGCCTCGTCGCGCTCACCCTCGCCGATGACGACGGTGCCGTGGAACGCGACTTCGTCCATCGTCCTCCGCATCGCCTCGACCGCGGCGGCGTCGGCGCGCTCGTTGTCGCCATGACCCATCCAGTGCGCGGCCGAGATGGCGGCGGCTTCGGTGATGCGCACGAGCTCGAGGCTTGAAGTCCGATCGGTGGGGATCGGGGGGCCGAGCATCGGGCTGACCCTACCCGCTTCCGCGCGCCGCTGCACGCGCGCGCACCAGGCGTTCCGCCGCGTCCTCGATGCGGGGCAGCGGATCCCTCATCGCGGCGTCGCGTTCGGCGTCCGCGTCACCGGCGAGCGTCTCGATCGCCTCGATGCCCGCCTCGCGCATCGCCGCGTGACCGCGGCCGATGGTCCCGGCGACGGCAACGACGGGAATGCCGCGACGTCTTGCGGCGACGGTCACCGCATGCGTGAGCTTGCCGTAGATGCTCTGACCATCGATGCGTCCCTCTCCGGTCATGACGAGATCCGCTCCCACCAGGCGCCTATCGAACGCGACCGCGTCGAGGACGAGCGCCGATCCGGAGACAAGCCGTGCATCGAGGAAAGCGATGAGCCCCGCGCCGAGCCCGCCGGCCGCGCCCGCGCCGGGCCGCACCGCCACCGCGCCGTCGGTGAGGCCGGCCCAGGTGCGCATGGCGACCTCGAGCCGGTCGCGGGTCGTCCGGTCGGCTCCCTTCTGGGTCGCGAAGCCGTGGGTCGCCCCCGAGTCGCCGAGCAGCGGGGCGTCGACGTCGGTGGCGACGACGAGCTCGACGCCCTCGAGCCGGTCCCGGGCCACGTCGAGGTCGACGTGGTCGAGGTCGGCCAGCTCGGCGCCGCCCTCGCGGAGCCGGTCCTGGGGCTCGGCGCCGAGCGCGGCCAGCGCCCCCGCCCCTCCGTCGTTGGTGGCCGACCCGCCCAGTCCGACGACGACCCGGCGGACGCCCGTGTCGAGCGCCGCGGCGATCAGCTCGCCCACGCCGTAGGACGTGGCGCGCTCGGGGTCCCGGTCCTCGGCCGCCACCAGGTGCAACCCGGTGGCCTCGCACGACTCGACGTACGCGGTGCGCTCGTGCACCAGGACCCCCGCCGGCACCCGGTCCCCGAGCGGGCCCGTCACGGTGACCGCCGAGAGCTCACCGCCCAGCGAGGTGTGCATCACCTCGAGGAAACCGGGGCCGCCGTCCGACAGCGGCACCAGCTCGAGCTCGTCGTCGGGGGCGGTGCGGGTCCAGCCGGCGCCGATCGCCGCCGCCGCCTCGGTCGCGGTGAGGGTGCCGGCGAACTTGTCCGGAGCCACCAGGATGCGCACGCCGCCCAGTCTCCCGCGGCCCGGAACCCTCCGGCGACGGCCCCCCACTGACTCCCACGCACCCGCTGACTCCCACGCACCCGGCTGACTCCCACGCACCCGCTGACTCCCACGCACCATAGGTGCCGGAGGGGCTGGCGTGACGACAGGAGTGCCCCTGGGGCCGCGGGCGTCCCAATGGTGCGCAGGGGTCGGCGTCAGCGGCGTCACCGGCGGCACAGACTGCGCGGTCCGGCATAGCATCGTCAGCGTGACCACCACGCCCGACCTCGACCTGCCCGAGGGCGTCGAAC
>JBOGDX010000621.1:0-1783 GCA_050743225.1 Actinomycetes bacterium
GGCCTCGACTTCACCGAGGCCGCGCGCACCCCCGACCCCGAGCGACTGCTGCGGGTCTACAACACGTCCGCCGCGACCCTCAACCTGGTGCGCGCCTTCACCCACGGCGGGTTCGCCGACCTGCGCCAGGTGCACGCCTGGAACCAGGGCTTCGTCGGGGCGAGCAACGCCTACCAGCGTTACGAGGCGATGGCTCGCGACATCGACCGGGCCCTGTCGTTCATGCACGCCTGTGGGGTCGACCCCGAGGCGTTCCGCACCGTCGACCTCTACTCCAGTCATGAGGCGCTGCTGCTGGACTACGAGCGCGCCATGACGCGCACCGACTCGCGCACGGACACGCCGTACGACGTGTCGGCGCACTTCTTGTGGATCGGCGAACGCACCCGCGTGCTCGGCGGTGCGCACATCGACTTCGCGGCACGCATCCGCAACCCGGTCGGGGTGAAGCTCGGGCCCTCGACCACGCCGGACGACGCCCTCGCCCTGGTCGAGCGGCTCGACCCCGACGGTGAGCCGGGCAGGTTGACGTTCGTGTCGCGCATGGGCGCCGGCCGGGTGCGTGAGGCGCTGGCGCCGATCGTGGAGAAGGTGACGGCCAGCGGCGCCCGGGTCGGCTGGGTGTGCGATCCCATGCACGGCAACACGTTCGAGGCACCCGACGGCCACAAGACCCGACGGTTCGACGACGTCGTCGAGGAGGTGCGCGGTTTCTTCGAGGTGCACCGGGCGCTCGGCACGCACCCCGGGGGGCTGCACATCGAGCTCACCGGCGACGACGTGACCGAGTGCCTCGGCGGGTCCGGCGGCATCGAGGAGCTGCACCTGCCGATGCGCTACCAGACCGCCTGCGACCCGCGGCTGAACCACCAGCAGTCCCTCGAGCTGGCCTTCCTCGCCGCCGAGATGCTCGGCGCCCACTGAGCCGCCGCGGCGGCTCGTCATACGGTGGGCGGCATGACCGTGGACCTGCGCAGCGACACCGTCACCCGCCCGACCGCCGCCATGCGCGCCGCGATGGCCGAGGCGCCGGTCGGCGACGACGTCTACGGCGAGGACCCGACCGTCATCGAGCTCGAGGCCCGCGTCGCCGACCTGCTCGGCCACGAGGCGGCGCTGTTCACCCCCACCGGGTCGATGGCCAACCAGCTCGGCGTGCGGTCGCTGGTCAGTCCCGGGCAGGAGCTGCTCTGCGACGACGGCGCCCACGTCGTGCGGGCCGAGCTCGGCGCGGCCGCAGCGCTGTCCGGCATCACCACCCGAACGTGGGACGCGCCCGGGGGCCGGCTCGACGTCGACCGGATCGCGGCGCTGATGCGACCGGACGCCGGGCCCTACTTCGTCTCCACCGCGGCCGTCGTCGTGGAGAACACGCACAACTTCGGCGGTGGCACGGTGGCGCCCCTCGACGACATCCGTCGGCTGCGGGAGGTCACCCGTGTCGCCGGCGTTCGCCTGCACCTTGACGGCGCGCGGCTGTGGAACGCGCACGTCGCGACCGGGGTGCCGCTCTCGTCGTACGGCGAGCTCTTCGACACCGTCTCGGTGTGCTTCTCCAAGGGACTAGGTGCCCCGGTCGGGTCGGCGCTCGCGTCGTCCCGGGAGCGCATCGCCGAGGCTCGGGTGTGGCGCAAGCGGATTGGCGGCGGCATGCGGCAGGCCGGCATCCTCGCCGCCGGCGCGCGCCATGCCCTGGACCACCACGTCGAGCGGCTGACCGACGACCACGCCCGCGCGCGCCGGATCGCCGCGACGGTCGCGGAAGTGGTGCCGGGCGCGGTCG
>JBOGDX010000622.1:0-1781 GCA_050743225.1 Actinomycetes bacterium
CCTCAGCCCGGCGCTGCCCGCGGCCGAGGCGACGGCCTGGCTGCGCCGCCGCTCGCCGGAGCCCGGGCTGCGGGTGGTCGAGGGTCTGACGGTGGCGGGCTGACGTCGCTCGGCCTGAGCCTCGACGGGGTGGCCGCCCCTAGGATGGTCGGGTTTCCGACCGGCAAGGAGCGGCCTTCCGCATGACCATCACCCGCGCCGAGGTGGCGCACCTGGCCAGGCTGGCCCGGCTCGCCCTCGCCGAGGACGAGCTCGACCGCTTCGCAGGTCAGCTCGACCAGATCATCGGTGCAGTGGCCCGGGTCGCGGAGGTGGCGGCCGACGACATCCCGCCCACCTCACACGCGCTGCCGCTGACCAACGTCATGCGCGCCGACGCCGTGCGCGAGGGACTGTCCCAGGAGGAGGCTCTCGCGGGCGCACCCGCCGCCGAGAACGGCCGGTTCCGGGTGCCCCGGATCCTCGGGGAGGAGGCGTGACCGCGACGGACCTGACCCGGCTCACCGCCGCGGAGACGGCCGCCGCGGTCGCCACCGGCCAGGTCAGCGCGGTGGAGACGACCCAGGCGCACCTCGACCGCATCGCCGCCGTCGACGACCGGGTGCACGCCTTCCTGCACGTCGACACCGACGGGGCGTTGACGGCGGCCAAGGCGGTCGACGCTCGGCGGGCGGCGGGTGAGGAGCTCGGGCCGCTGGCCGGCGTGCCGCTCGCGCTGAAGGACCTGATCGCGACCCGCGGCGTCCCGACGACCTGCGGCTCCCGCATCCTCGAGGGGTGGGTGCCGCCCTACGACGCGACGGTGACGCAGCGGCTGCGCGACGCCGGCGTGGTCGTCGTCGGCAAGACGAACATGGACGAGTTCGCCATGGGGTCCTCCACCGAGCACTCGGCCTTCGGCCCGTCACACAACCCGTGGGACCTCGATCGCATCCCGGGCGGGTCCGGGGGCGGGTCCGCCGCCGCGGTGGCGGCGTTCGAGACGCCCATCGCGATCGGCACCGACACCGGCGGCTCGATCCGTCAGCCCGCCGCGGTGACCGGCACGGTGGGGGTCAAGCCGACCTACGGCGGCGTCTCTCGTTACGGCCTGGTCGCCCTCGCGTCATCGCTCGACCAGGCCGGGCCCTGCGCGCGCACGGTGCTCGACGCTGCTCTGCTGCACGCGACGATCGCCGGGCACGACCCGCTCGACTCGACGTCGATCGATGCGCCGGTGCCCGCGGTGGTCGAGGCCGCGCGCCACGGCGACGTGCACGGCCTGCGGGTCGGTGTGGTCAAGCAGTTCTCGGGCGAGGGCTACCACCCCGGGGTCGAGCAGCGGTTCCAGGAGGCGGTGGCCCTGCTCGAGGAGCTCGGGGCGACGGTGGTCGAGGTCGACTGCCCGCACTTCGACTACGCGCTGCCCGCCTACTACCTGATCCTGCCGAGCGAGGCCTCCAGCAACCTGGCCCGTTACGACGCGATGCGTTACGGACTTCGCGTGGGCGACGACGGCACGGGCAGCGCCGAGGACGTCATGGCCGCCTCCCGCGAGGCGGGGTTCGGTGCGGAGGCCAAGAGACGCATCATGCTCGGGACCTACGCGCTGTCCAGCGGCTACTACGACGCCTACTACGGGCAGGCACAGAAGGTGCGCACCCTGATCTCGCGAGACTTCGCCGCCGCGTTCGACCGGGCCGATGTCCTCGTCTCCCCGACCACGCCGACGACGGCCTTCCGGATCGGGGAGCGGGTGGACGACCCGATGGCGATGTACCTCGCCGACCTGTGCACGATCC
>JBOGDX010000623.1:0-1774 GCA_050743225.1 Actinomycetes bacterium
GGCCCGAGCGCTCGCCGGGGCGCTGACGTCGCTCGGTCGCGGGTCTTGCGGCCAGGGTGTGGAAGGGGCAGCGTCTGGGGTGGCCACAGCAACCGGAGGACCCCATGAACCAGACCCGGACGCTCCCGATCCAGGTGCATCTCGTGGAGCGGGAGACCAACACCACTGCAGACGTCACGCTGACGTTGGAGTCGGGCACAGAGGTGCGCGGGCACGGCGAGGCGCACCGGCACCCGCGCGACCCGGACGTCCCCGTGATCGGCGACGAGCTGGCGACGGCGCGGGCACTCTCCGAGCTCTCGCACCGCTTGGTCGAGGTCGCCGCCGACGAGATCGGCCGGATCGAGCACCGCAAGATCACCCTCACGCACTAGTCCTTGTGCGCGTTTCCTCTTGATTGGAGCAGCGGGGGGCAAGCCACCCGCAGGCGGTTGCTCCGATGTCGGCGACTGGAGCCTTGGCAGGAGGCCGTCACCGGGTCCACAGTGGGCCCCGTGACCGAGCAGCAGGACGTTCCGGAGCCCCTTCCCGACCTGGAGTACGACCTCGAGTACGACCTCGCGCACGAGGCGCCGGCGAGCGCGCACGCGGCGGAGCAGCACCCTTCGGTGTACGTCGCGACGGAGACCGCGGAATACGACGGTGACTACGGGTACGACCTGGCACACGACGTCCCCGGCCGCTGAGCAGCCCCTGAGCAGCCCCTCGCCCGGAGACCGGGCCCCGGGCATGTCGCCGTCAGCGACGGACCCAGGGGCCCATCGTGCGCGAGGCCGGAGCGACATCGACCTTGCGGTCGTCCCTGGGGAAGGGCCGCAGGCGCACGTGGACGCGCACCCGCGGCGGGTTGCCGAAGCAGGCTCGGGGCACCCCGACGCTGGTGACGTTGCGCCGGGCTGAGACGTCGGCCGTCTCACCGGTGCAGGAGGCGATGGGTCCCGCGTGCAGCGTGCCCCACCCCTCGGCCCGGCGCAGGTCGATCGGCCGGTCGGTCTGGTACCAGATGCGCAGGTAGAACTCGGGCCCCTCGTAGCGCGGGCCGGTGTCGTAGGCGATCCGCAGGTAGCCGGGGCCGTCATGGAAGGTCAGGTTGTCGTGGTGTACGGCCACCACGACCCGGTCGGTATGCTCCACCCGGACCTTCACCACGTCGGCGGGATGAGACGTGTCGGAGCGGCGATCGGGGAAGGCCTCCACGTCAGCGCGTGCGGGTGCGGCGGCTGCCAGCAGCAGCGCCCCCGTCGTCAGGGCGGTCAGCGCTGTCCGTGCGGTGCGGTCCACTGCGAGCGTTTCCCCTCCGGTCGGTGACGCCGATGCTCGCACGGTCGACAGGCGAGCGGCGAGCCCGCAGCCCCAGCTCGTCCAGCTCCAGCCGGGCCAGCGCACCCGCCGCCTCCGGGTCGCCGGCGCGCCAACCGGTGACCACGTCGGGCCCGAGTCGTGCCAGGCGGCGCAGCGGCTGCCGGGCGAGCGCGAGCACGGCGAGCAGCTCGGTGGATGCCGCGCCCGCGCGCATGAGCCGGTGGGCAGCGGACGCCTCGACCACCCAGGCCAGCCGCCGCGGGAGCCACAGGGCGAGCAGCAGCAGGATGGGAGCCGTCGCGACCATCACCCCGGTCAGGGTCGCGACCTGAGCGACCGTGTCCTGGTAGGACTGCGCCGACTCGGCCAGGTCACGGCTGGCTCCCGCCAGCGCCCGGAACGGCTTGCTCAGCGTCCCGCCCACCACCGGGGCGTCGTCGACATCGCGTGCCGTGCCGCGCAGCGTGCCGTC
>JBOGDX010000624.1:0-1770 GCA_050743225.1 Actinomycetes bacterium
CCTCTACGAGCCCAAGTGGGACGGCTTCCGCTGCATCGCATTCCGCGACGGCGACGAGGTCGAGCTGAGCAGCCGCGGCGAGAAGCCGTTGACCCGCTACTTCCCCGAGGTGGTCGACGCGGTGCGGGCCAGCCTGCCCGACCGCTGCGTCGTCGACGGCGAGGTCGTCATCGCGACGGGAGACCGGCTGGACTTCGACGCCCTCCTGCAGCGCATCCACCCGGCCAAGTCGCGCGTGGACCGTCTCGCGGAGGAGACACCGGCCTCGTTCGTGGCCTTCGACCTGCTCGCCGTCGGTGACGAGTCGTTGACAGCGGCGCCGTTCCGCGAGCGCCGGACGCGGCTCGAGGCGCTGATGGCCGACGCCGCCCCGCCCGTCTTCGTCACGCCGTCGACCAGCGACGTGGCGGTCGCGCACCAGTGGTTCGAGGTCTTCGAGGGCGCCGGCCTCGACGGGGTCATCGCCAAGCCCGCCGACGGCGGGTACCAGCCCGACGTACGCGCGATGTTCAAGATCAAGCACGAGCGGACCGCGGACTGCGTGGTGGCCGGCTACCGGTGGCACAAGTCCGGCCCGGTGGTCGGCTCGCTGCTGCTGGGCCTCTACACCGACGACGGCACGCTGCAGCACGTCGGGGTGTCGGCGTCGTTCCCGATGAAGCGTCGGCAGGAGCTCGTCGACGAGCTGGCGCCCTACGCGGTCGAGGACCTGTCCGGCCACCCGTGGGCCGCCTGGGCGGAGGCGGAGGCCCACGAGAAGAGCCGGCTGCCGGGCGCGGTGAGCCGGTGGAACGCGAAGAAGGACTTGTCCTGGGTGCCGCTCGAGCCGAGCCTGGTGGTGGAGGTCGCCTACGACCACATGGAGGGGTCCCGGTTCCGGCACACCGCGCAGTGGCGGCGCTGGCGCCCGGACCGCGAGCCGGCGTCCTGCACGTACGAGCAGATCGACCGGCCCGTACGCTTCGACCTCGCCGACATCCTCACGCCCGGCTAGCCGACCGCTCCCGGACAGTCCCTCGGAAGGACCCTGGTGTACACCATCCTGCTGCTGAGCGAGGAGACGCTCACCGACCACGACGTCGCGCGGATCACCACGCTGCACGACGACGACCAGGTCGAGATCCACCTGCTGGTCCCCGCCGACACCGCGCATCACCGGCTGATCGAGGCGCTCGACGAGGTCGCCCTCGGCCGGCTCCGGGACGCGCTCGACGACGAGGACCACACGCCCGAGGAGGCCGAGCAGGACGCCATGCACGCGGTGAACGCCTCCCTGGAGAAGCTCGCGGCCAGCGGGGTGACCGCCCGCGGGTCGGTGACCGGCTCCGACCCGGTGCCCGCCGCGATCGAGGCCGTGCGGCTGGACTCCGCCGACGAGGTGATCGTGGTCACGCCCCCGCACCCGGTCCGGGACGGACTGCACCGCGACTGGGCCTCCCGGCTGCGCGACGACCTCTCGCTGCCCGTCCTGCATGTGGTGTCCGGCACCGACCGCCTGATCAGCTGAGGCGCGCGACGCGCCACAATCCGGGCAAACCGACCCGGTTGCCGGGCCCGTGACGGATACTCGTCGACGCCCCGGCGGCCCCACGACGCCGCCGCGGACCGACCACCCTCCCCCACGACGACGAGCCAGAGCAGAGGTCCCCATGCACCCCTCCCGGACCCTGCGGTCCGTCACGGTCGCCGTCGCCGTCGCGACCGGGCTGGCGGTCGCGCCGGTGAGCGCCTGGGCGGCCCCGGCTCCGGCCACCGCGTCGAACCCTGACG
>JBOGDX010000625.1:0-1764 GCA_050743225.1 Actinomycetes bacterium
GATAGCGTCGCGACCGTGCAGGACAAACCGACGACCACACCCGGACAGTCACGCTCCGTCCTCGTGACCGGGGGCAACCGCGGGATCGGGCTGGCCATCGCCCGCGCGTTCGCCGCGGCCGGCGACACGGTGGCTGTGACATACCGGTCAGACGAGCCCCCGGACGGCTTCCTCGGGGTGAAGTGCGACGTGACGGATCCGGCGTCGGTCGACAGCGCCTTCGCGGAGGTCGAGGCCGCCCACGGCCCGGTCGAGGTGCTGGTCGCGAACGCCGGCATCGCCCGGGACCAGCTGGTGATGCGGATGTCGGAGGAGGACTTCGAGGCCGTCGTGTCGACCAACCTCGCCGGCTCGTGGCGGGTCGCGAAGCGCGCGTCGAAGGGCATGCTCCGGCTGCGCCGCGGCCGCGTCGTCTTCATCTCCTCCGTCGTCGGACTGCTGGGGTCGGCCGGCCAGAGCAACTACGCGGCCTCCAAGGCCGGACTCATCGGACTGGCGCGGTCGCTCGCGCGCGAGCTCGGGTCCCGTGGCATCACGTTCAACGTCGTGGCGCCCGGGTTCGTCGAGACCGACATGACGGCCGAGCTGACGGACGAGCTGCAGCAGACGTACAAGGGTCAGATCCCGCTGGGCCGGTTCTGCTCCGCGGACGAGGTCGCCGGCGTGGTCCGGTTCCTCGCCTCCGACGAGGCCGGGTACGTCACCGGGGCCGTGGTGCCGGTGGACGGGGGCCTGGGCATGGGCCACTAGCCGGCCGACGGTGACGGCAGGTGATCGACGCGACTGGAGGAGGCAGCGAGAGATGGCACTGCTCGACGGCAAGCGGATCCTCGTGACCGGGGTCCTGATGGACTCCTCGATCGCGTTCCACGTGGCCCGGATCGCCCAGCAGGAGGGCGCCGAGGTGGTGCTGACCTCCTTCGGCCGGACGATGCGGATCACCCAGGCGATCGCGAAGCGACTCCCGAAGACGCCACCGGTCGTGGAGCTGGACGCCAGCAGCGCCGAGGACTTCGACGCATTGTCGGAACGCGTCCGTGAGCACGTGGACGGCCTCGACGGGGTGCTGCACTCGATCGGGTTCGCGCCCGAGAGTGCGCTGGGCGGCAACTTCCTCAAGACGGAGTGGGAGGACGTCGCGACCGCGGTTCAGATCTCGGCGTACAGCCTGAAAGCGCTCGCCGTCGCCTGTCAGCCGCTGATGCCGCAGGGTGGCTCCGTCGTGGGCCTGACGTTCGACGCGACGGTGGCCTGGCCGAAGTACGACTGGATGGGCGTGGCGAAGGCCGCCTTCGAGTCCACCGCCCGCTATCTGGCGCGGGACCTGGGCTCGGCGGGCATCCGCGTCAACCTGGTCGCGGCCGGGCCGGTAAAAACGACCGCGGCCAAGTCAATCCCCGGTTTCGAGGAGTTCGAGGAGGTCTGGTCCACCCGCGCGCCGATCGGCTGGGACGTCGCCGATGCGGAGCCGCCCGCACGGGCGTGCGTGGCACTGCTGTCCGACTGGTTCCCACGGACCACGGGGGAGATCGTGCACGTCGACGGTGGCGTGCACGCGATGGGCGCCTAGGCACGCCCCAATGGGCCCGACATGACCGACCACCGGCCCGCGCTGGTAGAGCTGCGGCTGCTCGGCGGAGCGAACCTCTACTTCCCACGACCGGCCGTCAAGCTCACCCTGGACCTCGTGGGCCTGCTCGCCCTCGGTGAGAGCGACGCCCGTCGGCTCGCGCAACAGCTCGGGCTCACCACGGCCAACCCTGG
>JBOGDX010000626.1:0-1749 GCA_050743225.1 Actinomycetes bacterium
GGCCAGGCGGGCGCGGGCCGGCGGTAGACCGCCGCGACGGCCGCGGCGTCGACCAGTCGGGCGCCCACCTTGAGCCGGGTCAGGAAGGTCCCGGCCATGTCGGCTCGGCCACGGTCGACGAACTCGGCGAGGGCGTGGTGCGAGCCGACACCCACGATGAGCGCGGCGTCGTGCGCGTGCGCGAGCAGGAGCGCGGCGTCCTCGCTGGTGCCGGTGACGGGGAAGACAGCGGTCCGCGCCCCGTGCTGCTCGGCACGGTGCAGTCCCGTCGTACGCCCGTCCCGGTCCCCCCGTACGACGACCTCCGCGCCGCCGGTGAGGGCGAGCTCGCTGACCAGGTCCGGGTTGCCGACGACGAGGTCCGGCAGCAGGCCGGCGGAGAGCAGTGCGTCCGCCCCCTCGTCGACTCCGACCAGCACCGGCGACGTGTCCCGGATCCACGGGCGGAGCCGGGACAGGTCGTCGCGCCAGCCCGGGCCGACGCAGACCACGACGACGGGGCGACCGGCCATGTCTGTGGTGATCTCGGGGATGCCGGCACCGTCGAGCAGGAGGTCACGCTCCTGACGCAGGTGCTCGGCCGTGTTGCCGGCGAACGCCTCCAGCTGGATGCGCAGCCCCGTCCGGGCCCGCTCCATCGCCAGGTAGACCGCCGCCGGGACCAGCAGCTCCCCCCGGGCGATGACGCGGTCGCCCCGGTAGACGGTGTCGGTGTCGACGCGGACCCTGTCGCCGTCGCCGAGCAGCCGCATGATCTCGGGCCCGACCCCGTCGAGCAGGGGGACACCGGCCTCGACGAGCACCTGCGGACCGAGGTTGGGATAGCGACCGCTGATGCTCGGGGCCGCGTTGACCACGGCGGCGACACCGGCCGCCACGAGCAGGCGGGCGCTGGCCGCGTCCAGGTCCAGGTGGTCGATGACCGCCACGTCACCGGGCCGGGCTCGTCGCACCAGGTCCCTGACCTGCGCGTCCACCCGTACCGCCCCGTGGACGCCGGGCAGTGGCGGCTCGTGGCGGGACCGCCGCAGGGTGGCTAGGCGCATGCCGCGATGCTGCCATGTGACAGGTGTGACTGGTGGGACCCGTCGCGGCGTGTGCGGCCGCATCCGGCCGGTCTCAGTCGACCAGGGCGCCCTTGTCCGAGGTGGCGGCGTCGAGCAGCTCGCGAGCGTGCGCCCGGGCCGTCGCGGAGCCCTCCAGGCCGGCCAGCATCCGCGACAGCTCCTGCAGCCGGCCGGGCTCGTCGAGGGCGACGACGCCACTGCGGGTGACCGCACCGTCGACGGCCTTTCGCACCACGAGATGCTGGTCGGCGAAGGCGGCGACCTGGGGCAGGTGGGTCACGACCACCACCTGAGAGGTGCGGGCCAGGACGGCAAGCCGCCGCCCGACCTCGACCGCCGCCTTGCCGCCGACACCCGCGTCGACCTCGTCGAAGACCAGGGTCGGGACGGGGTCGGCGCCGGCGAAGACGACCTCGACGGCAAGCATCACCCGGGACAGCTCCCCTCCCGAGGCCCCGCGCTGGATCGGGCGGCTCGGCGCGCCTTCGTGGGGGCGCAGCAGGAGCTCGACGTCGTCGAGCCCGTGACGGCCGTACGCCAGGAGCCGACCCTCGACGGCCAGCGCCTCCCCGACCCGGCCGGCCCCCAGCTCCGCCTGGGACACCCGGACCTCCACCTCGGCGCCGGGCATCGCCAGCACGGTCAGCTCGTCGGTGACGGCTGCGGAGAACCGGCCGGCGGC
>JBOGDX010000627.1:0-1744 GCA_050743225.1 Actinomycetes bacterium
ACCCTGCTGGCCACCCGCCGACCGGTCGAGGTGGCCGACGTGCGGATGGTGGCAGGCCTGGGCGGCGCGGCAGGGCTCGTCCTGGCCGTCGCCGACGGGGACCGGCTGTGGACGGCGCTGCTGGCGCTGGGCGTGGGCCTGGCCGTGCTCGGGATCCGCGAGGACCCCCGGTGGGGCTGGCCCGCCGGCCTGCTGCTCGCCGCGAGCAGCTGGGTGCGCCTGGATCTCGCCGACGTCACCGCGCCCGAGGCATACACGGTGCCTCCCGCCGTGGCACTGCTGGCGGTGGGGCTGTGGCGACGGCACCTCGACGCCGCGTACCCCTCCTGGCGGGCCTACGGTCCCGGCCTCACCCTGGCGTTCGTGCCGAGCCTGCTTCGCGCCGTGACTGACTCCGGTGACCTGCGGCCGCTGCTGCTCGGTCTGGCCGCGCTAACCGTCCTCGGGCTGGGCGTGGCCCGCCGCCTGCAGGCGCCGCTGATGCTCGGCGGTGCCGTGCTGGCGGTCGACGCACTGGTGCAGCTCGCGCCCTACCTCGTCGCCGCCTACGAGGTCGTGCCGCGATGGGTGACCATCGGCCTGGTCGGTCTGCTGCTGCTCGGGAGCGGCGCGACGTACGAGCACCGGGTCCGCGACCTGCGCCGTGTCGGTCGGCACGTCGCCAACATGGGCTGATACCAGCGCAAACGCTGGCGGTGCCGCGCGCGCGTCCTCGCGGCCTCACGGCGTCCTGTGCATACGATGCCGTCATGACCCGCGTTCTCCTGGCCGAGGACGACCAGGCGATCTCCGAACCGCTCGCACGCGCGCTGCGCCGCGAGGGCTACGAGGTCGAGGTCTGCGAGGACGGCCCGGGTGCGCTCGAGTCGGCGACGGCCGGGCTGCCGGTGGACCTCGTCGTGCTCGACCTCGGGCTCCCGGGCATGGACGGGCTGGAGGTGTGCCGGCGGCTGCGGGCCGAGGGCAGTGGGGTCCCGGTGCTGGTGCTGACCGCCCGCGCTGACGAGGTCGACACCGTGGTGGGACTCGACGCCGGCGCCGACGACTACGTCACCAAGCCGTTCCGCCTCGCCGAGCTGCTCGCCAGGGCGCGGGCGCTGCTGCGGCGCGGCGGCATCGAGGTGACGCAGGGAGTCCAGGGCGTGCGCATCGACACCGAGTCGCACCGCGCGTGGGTCGAGGAGCGCGAGCTGTCGCTGACGGCCAAGGAGTTCGACCTGCTCCGGGTGCTGCTACGCGAGAACGGCAAGGTGGTGACGCGCGAACAGCTCATGCGCGAGGTCTGGGACACGGCATGGTGGGGGTCCACGAAGACGCTGGACATGCACGTGTCGTGGCTGCGGAAGAAGCTCGGCGACGACGCGGCGAACCCTCGTTTCATCACGACCGTACGGGGTGTGGGCTTCCGCTTCGAGCGCGAATGAACGCTGGCGAGTATTCGGTGACGGTTCGCGCATGAGACGCCGGCTGTTGGTGTGCGCCCTCGTGGTGTCCGGCCTGACCATCCTGGTGCTGGGGCTGCCGCTGCTGCTGACCGCGCTGGTCCGGCAGGACCCGCTGGAGCGCGACGTCGTGGTGCTGCTCGTCGTGGCGTTCGGCGCGGCCGGGTTCGCGGCCTCCGCCGGGCTGGGGCTGCTGCAGGGCAGGGCGGTGGCCGCGCAGGTGGCCACGCTGGCCGAGCGGGCCGAACGGCTGGGGTCTGGGGACAAGCGCTTGCCGGTACGCACGACGGTGCTGCCCGAGG
>JBOGDX010000628.1:0-1732 GCA_050743225.1 Actinomycetes bacterium
CGGCGGGGGAGGACGAGCCACCGTCGGGCTGGACGTCGTGGCCCCGGTGGGGCCGCACGGCCGCGCTGCTCGCCGTCCTGACGTTCTACGTCAACAGCGCCTCGATCTCGACGCACGCGGCGGCCCTGGACCGGCGCGACTCGGTGGCCAAGCGCTGGGTGACCACCGCGCGGGAGGAGCTGCGGGAGAAGCCCTACACCACCGTCTTCGACGCACCGGTGCCCGGTCAGGTCGTGGCGTCGGTGTTCCTCGACGCGTCCTGGGCCAGCCGCGTGCTCGGGACGCTGCCGGAGGGGGAGGATCGTTTCAACCGCACGACGGACCGGCTCGGTGTCTTCGACGCCGACGGCCGGCTGCGCGGGGTCGAGATCGTCGCGGCCACGCGGTCCGGCGTCGGGCCCATCCCCGGCTGCGGCTGGGCGCTGTCGGGGGAGACGGTGGGGATCCCGCTTCCACGGAGGTTGCGGGCCTCCGACTGGGTGGTGCGGATCGGGTACTACACGGCGACAGGCGCCGCGGCCCGGGTCGACGTGGGCCGCGACCGGTTCAGCGTGCAGGTGCCGCCCGGCCTGGGATACCTCTACGTCTTCCCGCGACACGCGGTCGACGATGTCAGCGTCACTGGGGTGGACGTGGACACCCCGGTCTGCGTCGCCAATGTGACCGTCGGCCGGGCCTGGCCCAGGGAGCGATAGGGCATCTGGGACGTCGTCCACAAAGATCGACTCCGATCCGCCATGGGGCCCGGCCGTTGGTCTACGATCACGGCGTCGTTACCGGGAAGTAGTGCGGGGCCCGGACACCTGCCGGTGGAGGTCGAGCCATGCGTCGCACGTTCGCCTACCTCCTCATCGGCGTGGCTGCCTGCTTCCTCGTCCTGGCCCCGCTGCTGCGCTTCTGGGTCGTGCCGACGATCGTCAAGGCACCGCTGGACCAGTTCACCGAGACCGTGTCCGAGGCGCCCGGCGCGACCTACCTCGACACCAGCACCTTGTCGATCAGCGAGGGCCGCACCCTGGTCGCAACCCGGACGGTGCGCGGCGACGTGGCCGCCGGCAGCGACGACACCGCGGTGTGGGACGTGTTCGTCAAGGTCGTCGACCCCGACAAGGCGGGGGAGTCCGCGCAGGACCGGATCGTCACCGCGACGACGGACCGGGTCGCGTTCGACCGGCGCACCCAGGAGGCGGTCAGCTGCTGCGGCGAGGCCCTCAACGGCTCAGCGGCCGAGCACGAGGGGATCGAGTACAAGTTCCCGTTCGGTGCGGAGAAGAAGACCTACCAGTACTTCGACACGACGATCGGCCGGGCCACGCCGATGGAGTACCAGGGGTCCGAGACGATCCAGGGCGTCAACGTCTACCGCTACGAGCAGCGGATCGAGCCGGAGGCGATCTCCGAGCTCGACGTCCCCGGGTCGCTGATCGGCAGCACCGAGGCGAGCGTCCCCGTGGAGCGGTTCTACTCCAACACCCGTCGGGTGTGGGTCGAGCCCGACAGCGGCGTGATCGTCAAGGGCCAGGAGCAGCAGTTCTCCACCCTCCGCGACGACAGCGGGGAGGACGTCCTCACGGTGACCGAGGCGACGCTGACCTTCAACGACCGGACAGTCCGCAACCAGGCAGACACCGCCAAGGACGCCGCCCGGCAGATCAGCCTGCTCGGCGCCATCGGCCCGCTGGTCCTGCTGCTGCTCGGGCTGATCGCCCTCGTCGCCGGGGTCGTCCTGGCC
>JBOGDX010000629.1:0-1728 GCA_050743225.1 Actinomycetes bacterium
GGTCAAGACGCAGCGTGACCGGGTGGTGCGGGAGATCGGCGAGGCGGGTCTGGACGTCATCGAGTCGGACGCGAACTTCGTGTTGTTCGGCGAGTTCGGCGACCAGCAGGCGACCTGGCAGGGCCTGCTGGACCGGGGGGTGCTGGTGCGCGACGTCGGCCTGCCCGGGTGGCTGCGGGTGACGGCGGGGACCGAGGAGGAGACCACGGCGTTCCTCGACGCGCTGCGTGCGGGGCTCGCGACAGCCGACGGTGAGGTGGACGCATGAGCAGGGCGGCCCGGGTCGAGCGCGAGACCAAGGAGTCGAAGGTCGTCGTCGAGCTGTTCCTCGACGGAACGGGGACGACGCAGGTCGACACCGGGGTGCCGTTCTTCGACCACATGCTGGCCCAGCTCGGACGGCACGCCGGGTTCGACCTGGTGGTCCGGACCCGCGGCGACCTGGAGGTTGACGCCCACCACACCGTCGAGGACACCTCGATCGCGCTGGGGCAGGCCTTGCGCGAGGCACTCGGGGACAAGTCCGGGATCCGACGCTTCGGCGACGCGCTCGTGCCGCTGGACGAGACCCTCGTGCAGGCAGCCGTCGATCTGTCCGGCCGGCCGTACGTCGTCCACGCCGAGCCCGAGATCGTGGAGCTGATCGGGACCTACGACACGTCGCTCACCCGACACATCTGGGAGTCGATGGCGGCCAGCGCGCAGGTCTGCCTGCACGTGCGCGTGCTGTCCGGGCGCAACGCGCACCACGTGGTCGAGGCCCAGTTCAAGGCGGTGGCGCGGGCGTTGCGAGACGCCGTGGCGCTGGACCCGCGGGTCACCGGCGTGCCGTCCACCAAGGGCACGCTCTCGGGCTGAGCGCGCGGCGGCCGGCGGCGTGGGCCCCGCCGCCGTTCGCGAGGGTGCCCCAGGAGGGGACGGAGAGGACGGTGGCCCTGTCACCGCCGCGTTACTGCCCTGCTGCAGAAGTCTGCAGCAGCGCAGTAGGCCGTGCAGGGGTGGGGGTGGACGGCGCGGCAGGGCCGCCGGATCCTCCATAGACTCGCCGGGTGAGCAGCCCGGTCGTCGTCGTCCTCGATCACGGGTCGGGCAACCTGCGGTCGGCCGAGCGGGCTCTGACGCGGGCGGGCGCAGATGCGACGGTGACCGCCGACCTGGACACCGCCATGGCCGCAGACGGGCTCGTCGTCCCGGGTGTCGGCGCCTTCGAGGCGTGCATGGCGGGCCTCCGGGAGGTCCGCGGCGCCGAGATCGTGGACCGACGCCTCGCCGGCGGACGCCCCGTCCTCGGCATCTGCGTCGGCATGCAGGTGATGTTCGACGCCGGACTCGAGCATGGCCGGCGGACCGAGGGGCTCGGCGAGTGGCCCGGCACCGCCGAGCGGTTGAACGCGCCCGTGCTGCCACACATGGGCTGGAACGCTGTGAAGGTGCCCGACGGGAGCGTCCTGTTCGCCGGCGTCGAGGACGAGCGGTTCTACTTCCTGCACTCCTACGCCGTGAGGCACTGGGACCTGCGGCCGTCCGGGCGGTTCGCCGCGCCACTGGTCACCTGGGCCGAGCACGGCGAGCCGTTCGTCGGGGCGGTCGAGAACGGCCCCCTGTCGGCGACCCAGTTCCACCCCGAGAAGTCCGGGGATGCGGGGGCCCGGCTCCTGCGCAACTGGGTGGCCACGCTGTGAGCCGGGAGCGGGCCCGGCGTCGTGCCGAGCGGGAGCGGGTCGCGGC
>JBOGDX010000630.1:0-1725 GCA_050743225.1 Actinomycetes bacterium
GGCCGGTACGGCCCGGTTGACCAGGCCGAGCTGGGCAGCCTCGGCGCCCGACACCATGCGGCCGGTCAGCAGCAGCTCCCGGGCGACGCCCAGGCCGGCGACCTCGGGCAGCAGCCAGGTCGTCGCCATCCCCGGATGCATGCCGAGGCTGGTGAACGGCACGCCCATCCGGGCATCCTCGCTCGCGTACCGCAGGTCGCAGGCCAGCGCGACCGCCAGCCCGGCACCCACGGCGGCACCGTTCACGGCCGCAATCGTGGGCACGTCGAGCTCGCGCACGGACAGCCAGTCGCGGTAGAAGGCCCGCATGCGCTCCCGCAGGTCGTCGACTGACGCGTCCGGTTCGCCGCCGATCCACGACAGGTCCCCGCCCGAGCAGAACGCGCTCCCGGCGCCCGTGACGACCACCGCCCGCACCGACCGGTCGTCGCGCAGCGCCGCCATCACCCGCCGCCAGGACGACGTCATCGCCGCCGACATCATGTTCCGGCGGTCGGGCAGGTCGAGGGTGACTTGCACCACCCCGTCGGCCGGGTGGTCCACACGTAGATCGGTCAGGTCCGTCAGCTGGGCGGGACCACTCATGGACCCGAGGCTATCTACGCTCGAGCCACGCTCAGGGACCCGCCTCCCACGCTGGGCGATGCGCCTGCTCTAGGGTGTTTCGCAGGTCCGGTCACGGCATGTCCGCCGGACACCGAACCGACGATCGAGGAGGACCTGTGGCTGAGAGCTACACCGGAGACGCCTACTGCGTGAAGTGCAAGGAGAAGCGTGACTTCACCGGCGAGGTCAAGGTCAGCGAGTCGGGTCGCCGCATGGCCCAGGGCATCTGCCCCGTCTGCGGCACGAAGCTGAACCGCATCCTCGGCAAGGCGTAGGGCCCTACCCACTACAAGCGTCCCGGAAGGGGACGGTCCCGCGAGCCGGGATCGTCCCCTTCCGGCGTCTACGCTCGGCCCGTGACCGACTGGGCGGCCCGCGTCCTGGACGAGGTGGACGCGGCTGCGCCGGCGGCGGTGGAGCGGCTGGCCGACCTGGTCCGGGTGCCCAGTGTGGGCGGCACGGACGCGGAGCACGAGATCCAGGCGATGCTCGCGTCCGGGCTCGCTGCCGACGGGTTCGAGGTCGACCACTGGCGGCTGCCGCTCGCGGAGCTGATGGCCGAGCCGGACTTCCCCGGCGTCGAGGTCGAGCGGTCCGAGGCCTGGGGGTTGGTGGGGCGGCTTCCGGGGACCGGCGACGGCGCCAGCCTGATGCTCAACGGCCACGTTGACGTCGTACCCACCGGAGACCTCAGGGCGTGGTCGCGCCCCGACCCGTTCAGCGGCCAGGTGGTCGACGGGGAGCTGCACGGGCGCGGGGCCTGCGACATGAAGGCGGGCCTGGTCGCGGCGATGACCGCCCTCACGGCCGTACGACGGGCAGGCGCCCCCTTGCGGGGCGACGTGCTGGTGGCCTGCGTACCCGGCGAGGAGGACGGCGGCCTCGGTACGTACGCCACCCTGCGCCGGGGCTGGCGGGCCGACGCCTGCGTGCTGCCGGAGCCGACGGGCCTGCACATCGTGCCCGCCAACGCCGGCGCCCTCACCTTCCGCCTCACCGTGCCGGGCCGGGCCACCCACGCGTCACGGCGGACCGACGGCGTGAGCGCGCTGAGCAAGGCGCTGCCGGTGCTCGCCGCGCTCGAGCGGCTCGAGGCCCGGCGCAACGCCGGCGTCGACC
>JBOGDX010000631.1:0-1723 GCA_050743225.1 Actinomycetes bacterium
GTGAGGACCAGTCGGTGCCGCTCGGCGAGGCCGACGCGTCGGCGCCGGTCGAGTTCTCGCCACCCGACGAGATGCGTCCCGGTCAGATGGGCACTCTCATCGACGAGCAGGCCAACGTGCTCGACGTGACAGCCACGATCGTCGACCTGGCCGTCCGTGGGCACCTGCGCATCCAGGAGCTGCCGCGCGCCCACTGGTTCACCTCGCGCGACTGGCGGCTCGTCCGGTTGCCAGGGGGGACCGGCGACCTGCTGCCCTACGAGCGGACTCTCTACGACGGCCTGTTCGAGTCCGGCACCGAGGTGCTGCTGTCCTCGCTGAAGAAGCAGTTCAGGGCGCGGCTGCAACAGGTTCAGACCGCGCTCTATGAGGACGTCACGCGGGCCGGCTGGTTCCGGGGCCGGCCGGACCGGGTGCGCGGCTGGTGGCAGGCCGCAGGGCTCGGGCTGGCCGTCGGAGGCGGGTGGCTCACCTGGATGCTGACCCAGCGCCTGCACTGGGCGCCCGTGGGCATCGCCCTCACCCTCGTCGGCGCCGTGCTCTTCCTGCTGGGCCGGCGGATGCCGGCTCGGACGGCGCAGGGGTCCGCCGTCCTGGCCCAGGCCCGCGGGTTCCGCGAGTACATCCGGACGGCGGAGGCCCACCAGCTGCGCTTCGAGGAGCAGCAGGACGTCTTCAGCCGCTACCTGCCGTTCGCGATCGTCTTCGGCGAGGCGGAGCGTTGGGTGAAGGTCTTCGGGCCGCTGGCCGCGACGGCCGCGGCAGGCGCGTACGCCGGAAGCGGCGGCCCTGCCTGGTACTCCGGCCCGGACGGATGGGACCTGACGCACTTCGGCGACTCGCTCGACAGCTTCGCCTCCGCCGCGTCGGGCTCGCTCGCGGCGGCGACGCCGTCCTCGTCGGGAGGCTCCGGGTTCGGCGGAGGTGGCTCGTCCGGCGGAGGCGGCGGAGGCGGAGGAGGCGGCTCCTGGTGATCAGTCGTCCGCGGGAATGAACGTCTCGGCCGCGGTCTGGAAGACGCCCACGCTCTCGGCCCACTGCTCGTCCGGGGTGGACAGGTAGAGCGCGTAGCCGCGCTCGTCGCTCGGCACGAAGCCGCGGTTGAGCACGTGGGTGGGGCTGTCGCCGAACGTGAACTCCCAGTCGGCGGCCGGCCAGCCGTTGTAGTCGACCTCCTCGATCGCGATGCGCTCGTAGTCGGGCAGCTCGTCCTCGACCGACTTCTCCTGCTCTTCCCAGTCCTTCTTCGGGTCGTCCTCCGGGTCGTCGGTCTGGTCGATGCGCAGGAACCGGGACGTCCCGGGTTCCTTGATGTCCACCGCGGTCGCACTGACCTGCTCGGCCTGCCAGCCTTCGGGCACGGCCACCGAGAAACCTGAGGGATCCTCGTACGTCGTGAACCCGGCGGGGGCCCCGTCGTCGGCGGGTGTCGTCTCCGCCGTGGACGACGGTGGGGGCGTGGTCGCTGTCGTCGTCGGCGCGGAGGGGGTGTCCTTTCGCCCGGCCTTCCCGTCGGGGTCCTCGTCGCCGCCCGTCAGCAACGCGAGCGCCACCAGGCCGCCGATGAGCAGCAGAGCCACGACCATGGCCGCGGCCACGAGGCCGGGAGAGCGCCGTCGCCCGTCGTACTCCCCGCTCTCTTGATGATCGGGCTGGCGTCGGGCGCCGCCGTCCCGCAACGGCAGGGCCTCGGTCCGCGCGGCCCGGTCGAGCGCGTCGACCG
>JBOGDX010000632.1:0-1718 GCA_050743225.1 Actinomycetes bacterium
GGTCGACGGAGCCGATCCGCTGGCCATCGAGCAGACCTTGCGGAGGGTGGCAGACGCGCGGTTCGTGTTCGCCGGGCCCGGCAGCCCCACCTACGCGCTCCGGCAGTGGGCCGGGACGCGCATCCCCGAGCTGCTCGCCGACAAGCTGCGTGCCGGCGGGTGCGTCACCTTCGCCAGCGCGGCCGCGCTCACGCTCGGCAGCCACACGGTCCCGGTCTACGAGATCTACAAGGTCGGCGCGGAGCCCGAGTGGGCCGGAGGGCTCGACCTGCTCGGCCAGCTGACCGGGATCTCCGCCGCGGTGATCCCGCACTTCGACAACGCGGAGGGCGGCACGCACGACACCCGCTTCTGCTACCTGGGGGAGGACCGGCTGTCCCGCCTCGAGCACCTGCTGCCCGACGAGGTCGGGGTGCTGGGTGTCGACGAGCACACCGCGGTCGTCGTCGACCTCGAGGCCGCGACGGTGCGAGTGGTGGGCAACGGGCTGATGACGATCCGCCGGCGCGGGGCGACCAGCACGTTCGAGGGCGGCGAGCAGCTGACGCTGGCCGACCTCGCCGCGATGCTGCGCGGGGACGTCGCGCCCAGCGCCGCAACAGCCTCGGGTGCGACGCCCCCGTCCGCCCGTGACGCACCTCGCGAGCCGGTGGACAAGCCTGCGACGTCGCTGCGCAGCGAGGCCGACGATGCCCGCTCCGCGTTCGAGGAGGCACTGACCCGGCGCGACGTCGAGGGCTGCGTGTCGGCTGTGCTCCGCCTCGAGGCGGCCGTGGCCGCATGGCGCGCAGACACCCTGCAGAGCGACGACATGGACGAGGCGCGCCGGGTGCTGCGGGCGCTGGTGGTGCGGCTGGGCGAGCTCGCGGTGGAAGGTGTGCGCGACCCACGCGAGCAGCTCGCGCCCTACGTCGAGCTGCTGCTCGAGGTGCGCGCGACCGCCCGAAACAAGCGCGACTTCGCCACGTCGGACATGGTGCGCGACCGGTTGACTGCCATCGGGGTCGAGGTGCACGACACACCCGAAGGCACCACCTGGGACGTGGCGGGGGTGTGAGCGACCTCACCCGCCTACTGCTTGCTGGGCGCTTGCCATAGTTAGCACCTAGGGGTAAGACTGCATGCGTGGCAACGCTGAAGGTCCCCTCACTCGGGGACTACATCCGTGAGCAGCGTGAGTCGGCGCAGGTGTCCCTGCGCCAGCTCGCGAAGGCCGCCGGCGTCTCCAACCCCTATCTCAGCCAGATCGAGCGCGGGCTGAAGAAGCCGAGCGCGGAGATCCTTCAGCAGATCGCCAAGGGCCTGCGGATCTCGGCCGAGACGCTGTACGTCCGGGCCGGGATCCTCGACGAGCACCACGGCCCCGGCGACGTCGTAGCCGCCGTGCTGTCCGACCAGTCGATCGGTGAGCGCCACAAGCGCGCTCTGCTGGACATCTACCAGTCGTTCCGCGCCGAGCATGAGGCGGCGCACGGGACGCCGACGCCTGCCGGGACCACCACGGCACCGCGCGCCAGGAAGCGAACGGCCACACCGTCAACCACCCGCCAGACCGGCACCACCAGCAGGAGGACGAAGAGCTCATGAACCTGACCACCACCATCACCCGAAGCAAGCCCTTCTACGTCGTCGCCGGCGCCGGCGACCTCGCGGTGAAGAAGATCCGTGAGGTCCCGGTCCAGCTGCCGACCGTCAGGGTCGTCCGCAAGGACCTCGAG
>JBOGDX010000633.1:0-1717 GCA_050743225.1 Actinomycetes bacterium
GCCGAATCGCTGCGCGGGCTGGGGGTGCGGCCCGGCGACCTGGTGGTCGTGACCGCGCGCAACACCCCGTCGTACCTGCTCGTCCTGCTGGCCCTCACCGCGGTCGGTGCGGTTCCGGCGCCCAGCAACCCCGAGGCGACACCCTTCGAGCTCAGCGGTCTCCTGCGGCAGGTCAAGCCGTCGATGGTGATCTCCGACCGCGACCTTGCCGAGCGCCTCGAGGCCGCGCGGAAGATGACCGAGCCCGATGTCCGGGTCGAGGACGTCGAGGACGTCGCCGGCGACCGGGCACGCTCCCCGTCGTACGACGGGCTCTTGGGCTCTGCCGTCACGCCCGACGACCTGGCGTTCCTGATCCCCACCTCCGGTACGACGGGCCGGGCGAAGCTCGTCATGCAGACCCACCGCGCCTACGCCTGGGCGGGCGAGGGCTTCCCGTCGTGGTTGGGCCTCGGCCGGGACGACCGGCTGATGACCAGCCTGCCGTTGTTCCACATCAACGCCCAGGCGTACTCCGTGATGGGCTCGCTGGCGAGCGGCGCCGGGCTCGTGCTGCTGCCGAAGTTCTCGGCGAGCGGCTTCCTCGACGCCGCCCGGCGGCACGGCGCGACCGAGTTCAACGCGATCGGCGCGATGCTCGAGATCCTCATGCGCCGCCCGGAACGTCCCGACGACGCGGACAGCTCGCTGCGGCTGTGCTACACCGGCCCGGCACCCACCCGGCAGCGCCAGGAGGAGATGGAGCGCCGGTTCGGGCTGCGGATCGTGTGCGGCTATGCGATGTCGGAGACGCCCTACGGGCTGATCTGGCCCCGGGGCACCCGGCCCTTCGGCACCCTCGGGGCCCCCAGGCAGCACCCGCAGCTGGGCACGGTGAACGAGGCGCGGGTGGTCGGCGACGGCGGCGAGGTCGGGCCGGGCGGGACCGGGGAGCTGCTCCTGCGCAACCCGGTGGTGACCCCCGGGTACTGGGAGATGCCCGACGAGACCGCCGCGGCCGTCGTCGACGGGTGGCTGCACACGGGGGACCTGGTGACGGTGAACGGTGACGGCACCTACACGTTCGCCGGGCGAACAAAGGACGTGCTGCGTCGCCGGGGTGAGAACCTGTCGCCGCAGGAGGTTGAGGAGGTCGTGGTGACCCACCCATCGGTCCTCGAGTGCGCGGTCGTCGGTGTCCCGTCCGAGCTGACCGAGGACGAGGTCAAGGCGTTCGTCGTGCCCGTCCCCGGCGCGGAGGTCGACGTCGCCGAGCTGCGGAGGTGGGCGGCCGAGCGGCTCGCCGCGTTCAAGGTCCCGCGCTACTGGCAGGTGTTGGTCGAGATGCCCCGGACCTCCACCTCCCGTGTCGCGAAGCACCGGCTGCCCGACGGCCACCCGCCCGACGAGTACGACGCGGAGGCCGCGGTGGTCTCGCCGCGACCGGGGAGGAGCACTGATGAGTGATTACCCGAGCTCGATCGGGACGTCGCACGCCACGACGATCACCGTGCTCGGACACGACCTGGCCCGCGACCTGCTCGGCGAGGTCGGGTTCGGAGAGCTGGCCTTCTGGCTGGTGGCGCTGCGCCGGCCGACACCGGGGGAGCGGCGGCTCTTCGAGGCGGTCCTCGTCTCGCTCGCCGAGCACGGCTTCACGCCGACGGTCATCGCCGCCCGGCTGACCCTGGCGAGTGCGCCCGAGTCGGTGCAGGGGGCCCTGGCCGCCGGGCTGCTC
>JBOGDX010000634.1:0-1701 GCA_050743225.1 Actinomycetes bacterium
ACCCCTCTTGGGCCACGCCTCACCAACGGCGCCCGACGGGAGCGCAAACCGAAATAGAGCCACACCCAAGATCAGGTGGGCAGCCGCAAAGAGAGCGTCCCGCCGAGCACCTGGACCGAGTCTGGCCGGACGCCGGTCCTAACGGAATCGTCTAGTAGCCGCGAATGCAGTGCACGCGGCAGCATTCACGTTGAGGTACCTTCGCGCCATGAGTTCTCGGTTCTTGCCAACCTTCGGCGGCCTGATCCGGCTGATGCTGTTCGTCGCCGTCCTAGCGGTTCTGGTGGTGGGGGCGGCGAATATCCCCGGAGCTGTGGGGGACAAGGTCGACGATATTCTGTCCGATCTTAATCCGTTCGATGAGGAGACCACCGACCGCACCGGCCCGTCGGTGCTCAATTCGCTAACAGAACTCAGCGAGTTCAAAGCAGCGGGCGCGTACTACGAGACCGTGGTCGACCTCGAGAAGGACACCAACAACGTCCCCGACTTCATACGTGGCGAGCGGGTGCTCTATGTGGGCAAGGGCGAGGTAGAGTCGACCGTGGACTTCAGCGAGCTCGACGAGCGCAAGGTAGACCTTTCTGAGGACGGCACATCGGTGACTGTCAGTCTGCCGAAGCCAACAGTCGGTGAGCCCCAACTCAACCTGAAGACCAGTTACTTCGCAGACCGTGAAAAGGGCTTCATCGATCGATTCGAAGGGTCGGATCTCGAGCAGAAGGCCCAGCTCAAGGCGATCGAGAACATGACCACCGCCGCCACCGGCGCAGACAATCTGATCGACCTTGCCGAGGAAAGCACCAGGAAAATGCTGCAGGGCTTGTTCGGCTCACTCGGCTACACAGACATAAACATCAACTTCGACAAGTAGCCGTGGATGGCGGTCGTTGCGGCGCCGAATCAGCCGCTTGTCGCGCTTCACTCGCTCGTCATTTCGCCACTAGGGTTCCCACATGAGACTCGCCGTTGCAGCTGTGGCCCTGCTCTTGACCTCCGCCTGCGGAGGCGGGTCAGAGTCGTCGGACAAGCCGGACAACTCGCTGAGGAACGACGCCGACGCAACGCTAGCGCCGAGCGCCGGCAAAACCCTGAAGGTAGGGGAGTTCGCTGAGGGCAAGTACATCGGCCGCATCCAGGTGTCAGCGATCAAGGTCGGTGGCGATGACCTGGGCCCGTGGCTCGAGGCGACGGTGCGAATGGAGAACAGCGGCAATGAGGCACTCTCGCCGGCTCAGCTTGACGTCGTGTGCACGGGCGACAAGGAACCTGGCGGCTACCAGATCGACTCCACATTCGACTTCAACAAGGAGATCCCGGCTGAGTCGTTCCGCGAGGGTGTCACAAACCTCCTGTTCGCTGGAGCACCACGGACGGGCGAACCAACGACCGAGTGCGCGACACCTGCGTTCATCGAGATCACACCGGCCGTGTCGATCGGTGATGACCCGCAGCCGAAGTATGCGATCCCCGACAACGTCATCGCTGACATCAACGCGAAGCTCACGAAGTAGGACGTCGCGCATAGGCGCACCTTGACCTTTGGACTCGGAAACGCGTCCTTCCGGCTCCCCTCTGTTGTCAACCGGCGGTCTTGAGAGGGCGTTGCTCGGCGCTCTTCCCGGGGCGTGAGGCTGGTTGTAGCGTCGTGAGAGCGGGTCCGGGAAGTGGCTGATCCGAAGTGTCGATGTGCGGGGGAAG
>JBOGDX010000635.1:0-1698 GCA_050743225.1 Actinomycetes bacterium
ACGCCGAGCTCCTGGCCCGGGGCCGCGAGCTCTCGCGTCGGTTCCTCGGCGGCCAGGCCCGCCCCGCCGGGGTGCGGTGGGTGACCAACCAGGGCAGCCGGTGGGGCTCGTGCACGCCGGCAGACCGGACCATCCGGCTCTCCACCCGGCTGCAGGGGATGCCGTCGTGGGTCGTCGACTACGTGCTGGTCCACGAGCTCGCCCATCTGCTGGTGCCCGGCCACGGGCCGGACTTCTGGGCCGAGGTGGAGCGCTACCCCCGCACCGAGCGCGCCCGGGGATACCTCGAGGGGGTGTCCGCCACCGCGGGGCTCGGGCTCTCAGACGACGACCCGGACGACGACCCGGACGCCGACGGCGCGTGAGGTGACCCGCCGACTGGTGGGAGTGCTCCCGAGGCACGCTGCCTTCGCGACCGGCGCGCTGCGGGCCGCGATGACGGAGGACGTCTACGAGACCGTCGCCGGCCTGGAGCTAGTGGAGCCGGTCCTCCTCCTCTCCGACGATGACCCGGACGCCACCGACCTGGCCGAGCTGACCTGGCCGGGAACCGAGGTGCTGCGGGTGCCCGGCGGGTCGACCGACTGGCAGGCGCTGGCGGCGCTGGCCGCCCTCGGCGGCACCCAGGTCACGCTCGTCGCCGCTGACGCCCCGGACCTGCCCGGCCTGCTGGTCGGAAAGCTGCACCGCGGTCTCGGGTCGTCCGACGTCGCGGTCCTGCCGGCTGCCGGCGGTGGCCTCGTCGCCCTGGCGACCCGCGCCGAGCTGCCGGCGTGGGTGGCGGCCACGGGTGTCGGCCTCGACACGGAGGACGCGGTGGACCGGCTCCGGGCGGCGGCTCCCCGTCGTACGGCCGTGTCCGTCGGGCCCGGCTGGCACCGCGTGCGCTCCGCCGCCGACCTGCAAGCCCTCGACCGCGGGCTGGAGGGCTGGGAGGTCACCCGCGCGGTGCTGTCGCGCTGACCGCCGCCCGCGCCCGCTCCACCAGCCGCCCGATGTCGTCGACCGCAGTGGCCGGGAGCTCGTTGACCGGGAACCACGCGACGTCGTGCGACTCGTCGCTGACGACCGGCTCCGCCCCGCGTGGCGCGACCGCGACGTAGCGCACGTCGAGGTGCTCGCGGCAGGTGCCGAACGCGGGCGGCAGGGCGTGCCGGTCGAGGTCGACGGGGCCATCACCAACGAGCACCAGCCCGTCCACGCCGGACTCCTCGACGCCCTCGCGCCGCGCCGCGCCGGCCAGCGTGGTGTCGCTCGGCTCGCAGTGACCCCCGAACTGCGCCCAGAAGTTTCCCGTGCGGTGCAAGGTGAGAAGGACACGCCTCGCGGCCGGGTCGAGCACCAGCACGCTCGCGGTCAGGTGGGCCGGGACGCAGGTCCGCCACATCCCGCCGTCGTGCGTGCGCAGATGGTCCAGGTACGCGAGGCGAAGCCGTTCCTGGGCCTGGTCCGGCGCCACCCACGTGGCCAGCACTCTCGACGCGTCGGCGTGCAGGCCACTCACTCGCGCTTGGGTCCGGGCGGTTCCGGCGGCGCCTTGGTGTCGTCGAGACCGGAGAGGTCCAGCGGCGCGGACCCGCCGCCGGCGAAACCCTCCGCGTCGTCGAGGTCGTCGGCCGTCGGCACCAGGTCGGGGTGCGCCCACACGGCCTCGCGGCCCTGCTGGCCCCGGTCGGCCACCACGGCCCGCCACAGTGC
>JBOGDX010000636.1:0-1697 GCA_050743225.1 Actinomycetes bacterium
GACCCGGAAGCCGAGCACGTCGAACGGCGCGGTCCGCATGGTCCGCGGCTCGCCGGCGGCGAACAGCGTCGGCAGGTTGACGATGCCGCCCTGCGCCGGCTGGAAGGACGGGTCGGCGTCCGGCAGGTAGTTCACCACCCGCTCCCGCACCGCGTCCCCCACGTCGGCCACCGTCGGCGGCCGCTGGTTGCGGCCGAGACAGACGGTGCCCTGCATCAGCCACGGCCCCGGCGGCCGACGCATGTACACCCGGTAGCGCAGCTGTCCGGCGACCTGGCAGGTGGCCACCGCGCCGTTGCACAGCACGTCACCCTGGGTGGTTGGGCCGTTCGTCGAACAGGCCGGGACGAGGCTCCACTCGCAGTTGGTGCACCCCGCGTGCTGTTCGGTCGCCTTGGCCAGATCGCTGCCCGGCCCGGCGTTCGGGAACTCCGTCGCCTCCGTAACGACCGACCCACCCTCTTGATCGCCACCTGTGTGTGGGCAGTTGACCTGGTTCTCACCGCAGCCCGGGTCATCTGCGTGCGCCGGCCCGACAACGGACCCGAACGCGAAGATCAGCCCAAGGAAGATGCTCCATGCCCGTTTCATTTAGTCGCCCTCGAGGTTGAACAGATTGGTGACGATCCAACGGCCCTCGGAACTCTTGACGAGGGACAGGTCAAGGTGCGTCTTCGCTGCCCTAATGTGGTCAACCACCTTGCCGGATTGGTCAACGACGTCATAGGCGGAATCTCTCGTCTTGATCTCGGCAGCAGCCGTTCTGTCGATCACGTCGTGCACCTTGACCATCGTCAATTCGATGTCGATGTCCCGCGTCAATTCGCCTTCAGCGCGGTTCTTGTCGATGACCGTCACGGCCCGGTAGCAGGGGCACCCCCGGTGCACCAGCGTCTTGAGCTGGGACGTGTCGTTGGTCTGGGCCGCTCTGGTGAGCTCGGCGTAGTAGGTGCGGACGGCCGCTTCGACCTGTTGCTCGGGGGTGGTGGCGGACGGCGATGGGGAGGCCGACGAGGGCGCTGGCGTCGTGGACTTGGGCAGCGTGCCGGGCTTCTCCTCGTCGGAGCACGCGGCGGCGATCATCACGAGCGCGACCAGCCAGCCTGCCAGCAGAGACCGCCGCAGCGTCCCGGGCCCCGCGCTCATGAGCCGGGAGCATACGGGACATCCTCGGCACCATCCCAGGGTCAGTCCACAGGCCCGGTAGCCCAGACTTCCGCCGTTCCGAGCCGACCTTGATCGACGAAAGTCGCGGCGCGAGCGAGGTCCACGGCCGGCTGAGAGCGTGGCGACGGCAGGGACGTCCGAGGCGTTGCGCCGCGGTCCGGGTCGATCTTGTGAGTGAGCAGGAACGACGGCAGAGGTCGGGCTGAGCTGCACTGGGTTGGAGCCGGCGGGGCTCTGCCGTCTTTGGCGCGGGGCCGTGGCAGCCGGAGGTGCGAGTGGGCGCGGCCGCCCGAGATGCCGGGCGTGGTTACACGCGACCGGACCAGTCAGCTCAGGCGGGTCCGCTCATCCCGGCACCAGAGCGCGAGCAGTCCGCGGAAGTGGTCCACGAACTGGTCCTGCTCGTGCGGGGGGAACATCGACCGGACCGTGTCGACGAGCACCCGGTCGAAGTCGGGGCCCTCGACGTAGGCCAGCACCAGCTCGTCTATCTCGCCGAGCCGGGACGCGCAGAAGTCCTGGTAGCGCTC
>JBOGDX010000637.1:0-1694 GCA_050743225.1 Actinomycetes bacterium
CGGCCAGACCGGTTCCGCGGTGGTCCGGCACGACATAGACGCTGACCAGGTGTGCCTGTCCCGGCGCGTCGACGAAGCAGGCCATGTAGCCCACCCACCGGTCGGGCTGATCAGAGTCCTCGGCGGCCAGGGCCAGGTTCTCGGCGCCGGTCGACCCGCGGCGCGCCCGGAACCGCCACTCCGCCTCGTCGTGCGTCTCGGCATCCGCCAGCGTCTCGAGGAACGCCGTCGGTGCGGCGGCCAGCACCTCCAGCCGGATCGCCCGCAGCCGCTGCCAGTCCTCCTCGATGACCCGCCGGACCATGACCTGATCGCCCACGGCGAGGAACATGCCACACCGACCGGACCGACACGGCCGCCGGCCACACTCCGGCTGACGCCGGTTGACATAGCGTCGACCGCATGCGACTCGGCACGCACCGCCTCCCCGGACTGCACGTCACCGAGCACGAGATCGCGGTCCCGCTCGACCACGACGACTCCGAGGGCGAGCAGATCACCGTGTACGCGCGAGAGGTCGTCGCGCCGCGCAAGCGCGACCAGGAGCTGCCCTGGCTCGTCTATCTGGCCGGAGGTCCGGGTGGTCGCGCGCCCCGGCCCACCGGGCGGTCCGGGTGGCTCGGGCGGGCGCTCACCGAGTTCCGGGTGCTGCTGCTGGACCAGCGCGGCACCGGCCGCTCGACGCCGCAGACCCGGCAGACGCTGGCCCTGGCCGGGTCGCCCCAGGCACAGGCGCAGCGGCTCATGAACTTCCGGGCCGACTCGATCGTCCGCGACCTGGAGGCGGTGCGCCGCGAGCTGCTCGGCGACGGGACCTGGTCGCTGCTCGGCCAGAGCTACGGCGGATTCGTGTCGTTGACCTACCTGTCATACGCCCCGCAGGCGCTGCACCAGGTGCTCGTCACTGGCGGGCTGCCGTCGCTGGACCGCCCGGCCGACGATGTGTACGGGGCGACCGCGGTCCGGGTGCGGGACCGCTGGGCCCGGATGGTCGAGCGGTATCCGCAGGACGCTGAACGGTTCGACGCGATCGCCGACCACCTCGACCGGCACGACGTACGCCTGCCTTCTGGCGACCCCTTCACGGTCCCGCGGCTGCAGTACCTGGGCACCGTCCTCGGCTATGCCGACGGCCTCGAGCGGCTGCACTACCTGCTGGAGATGGCGTGGGCCGGTGACGAGCTCTCCGACGAGTTCCTCGCATCCGTCGTGTCGACGACGTCCTTCGTCGACCGGCCGCTCTACGCGGTCCTGCACGAGAGCATCTACAGCAGCGGGATGGCGTCGGGGTGGGCCGCGCAACGGGTGCTCGACGCGCTGCCGGAGTTCTCGCCGAAGGCGCGCCCGCTGCTGCCCACCGGCGAGATGGTGCAGCCGTGGATGTTCGAGGTGGACCGCACTCTGGCGCCACTGCGGGAGGCCGCCGAGATCCTCGCCGGGTACGACCGGTGGCCGGCGCTGTACGACCCGGACCGGCTTGCCGCCAACACGGTGCCGGTCGCTGCGGCTGTCTACCACGACGACATGTACGTCGAATCGGCCTTCTCCCTGGAGACGGCGCGGCGGGTCGGCAACGTCCGGGTCTGGGTCACCAACGAGTTCAGCCACGACGGCCTGCGCAGCGACGCGCGGGTGCTCGACCGGCTGCTCGACCTTGCTGCCGGCGAGGCCTGAGCGCGCCGCGCGCTGCGGGG
>JBOGDX010000638.1:0-1694 GCA_050743225.1 Actinomycetes bacterium
GCACGCTGTGCTCGGTCGCGACCTTGTCGGCGAGCTCGTAGCCGGCGTCGACGTGGCGGATCACGCCCATCCCCGGGTCGTTGCGCAGCACGCGCTCCAGCTTGGCCGCCGCGAGGTCCGTGCCGTCGGCGACGCTGACCTGTCCCGCGTGGATCGACCGGCCGATGCCGACCCCGCCGCCGTGATGGATCGACACCCAGCTGGCACCCGACGCAGTGTTCACCAACGCGTTGAGCAGCGGCCAGTCGGCGATCGCGTCCGAGCCGTCGGCCATCGACTCGGTCTCGCGGTAGGGCGATGCCACCGAGCCGCAGTCGAGGTGGTCGCGACCGATGACGATCGGCGCACTGACCTCGCCGGAGGCAACCAGCTCGTTGAACCGCAGGCCGGCGCGGTCACGCTCGCCGTAGCCCAGCCAGCAGATGCGCGCGGGCAGCCCCTGGTACGCGACCTTGTCCTGCGCCGCGCGGATCCACCGCTGCAGGTGGTCGTCGTCGGGGAACAGGTCGATCACTGCCCGGTCGGTCGCGGCGATGTCCGCTGGGTCTCCGCTCAGCGCCGCCCAGCGGAAGGGGCCCTTGCCCTCGCAGAAGAGCGGCCGGATGTACGCCGGGACGAACCCGGGGAACGCGAACGCCCGGTCGAACCCGCCCAGCCTCGCCTCGTCGCGGATCGAGTTGCCGTAGTCGAACACCTCGGCGCCGGCGTCCATGAAGCCCACCATCGCGGCCACGTGCTTGGCCATCGAGGTCCTCGCGCGGTCGGTGAACTCCTCCGGCTTCGCGGCGGCGTAGTCGGCCCACTCCGCGACGTCGACGCCCTCGGGCAGGTAGCTGAGCGGGTCGTGCGCCGACGTCTGGTCGGTGACGACGTCGACGTCGACGCCGCGGCGCAGCAGCTCGGGCAGCACGGTCGCGCAGTTGCCGACGAGCCCGACCGACAGTGGCCGCCGGTCCCGCTTGGCGTCGAGGCAGCGACCGACCGCGTCGTCGAGGTCCGTGCCCACCTCGTCCAGGTAGCGGTGCTCCACCCTGCGCCGCAACCGCGACTCGTCGACGTCCACGACGAGGCAGACGCCGCCGTTGAGCGTCACGGCGAGTGGCTGTGCGCCGCCCATCCCGCCGCAGCCGCCGGTCAGCGTGAGCGTCCCCGCGAGGGTCCCTCCGAACCGTTTGGCGGCCACGGCGGCGAACGTCTCGTACGTCCCCTGGAGGATGCCCTGGGTGCCGATGTAGATCCACGAACCAGCGGTCATCTGCCCGTACATCGTCAGGCCGAGCTGCTCGAGGCGGCGGAACTCCGGCCAGGTGGCCCAGTCGCCGACCAGGTTCGAGTTGGCGATGAGAACCCGGGGCGCCCACTCGTGGGTGCGCATCACGCCGACCGGCCGGCCGGACTGCACGAGCATCGTCTCGTCGTCACCGAGGGTGGTCAGCGTCCGCACCATCGCGTCGTAGCTGCGCCAGTCGCGGGCCGCCCGCCCGGTGCCGCCGTAGACCACGAGGTCGTCTGGACGCTCGGCCACCTCGGGGTCGAGGTTGTTCTGCAGCATGCGCAGCGGCGCCTCGGTCTGCCAGCTCCGCGCCGTCAGCGTCGTGCCGCGAGCGGCTCGCACCGGCCGGGCTCCGTCCATGTCGTGTCCCTTCCTGTCAGGCCAGAGCCGTCTCGAGCGGTGCCCCCGCCGCGGTGAGGAT
>JBOGDX010000639.1:0-1691 GCA_050743225.1 Actinomycetes bacterium
TCGACCACTGGGCGCGGCAGGGTGTGCTGCTGCTCAACGCATCGCTCACGGTGCGGCGGGGAGCGGCGGCGTCGCACCAGGGCAGGGGCTGGGAGACATTCACCGACGAAGTGCTGCGCGTCGTCAACCAGAAGCCGGAGCGTGTCGTGTTCATCCTCTGGGGCGCGGCCGCGCGTCGGAAGAGGTCGCTGATCGACGCCAGCCGCCACGTCATCATCGAATCGGCGCACCCGTCGCCCCTGTCGGCGTCGAACGGGTTCTTCGGCAGCCGCCCGTTCTCGCGGACCAACGCCGCGCTGGTGGAGGCCGGCCGCGAGCCGATCGATTGGCGGATCCCCGACGGGTAAACCGCCCTCCTGTTGAAGGGAGGTGGCCCGTGCGGCCCGATTCGCTTCAAAGACGCGTTGGCGCCTCGAACGTGTCCTACTCGTTTTGGGCGACCACCCCGCCCGGTTATCCTGTCTCGTCCACCTCAAGCCCCCATCGTCTAGTGGCCTAGGACACCACCCTCTCAAGGTGGCGACACGGGTTCGAATCCCGTTGGGGGTGCCACAAGAAAGACCTGTTCACGGGCCTGGTGATGGGGGTGGGCCCGGTCCGGGAGCCTCGGAGTCGGGGTCGCCTGCCAATCCTGTGCCAATCCCTCGTGGTCGGGTAGGGAACGGGGCATGAAGGGTTACATGCGCCGTCGGGACCCGAGTTGGGAGCTGCGGGTCTATCTGGGCCGGGATCCGGTGTCGGGCCGAAAGCGCTACGCCACGCGGAGTGTGAGGGGGTCGCGGCGGGTGGCTGAGCGGGTGCTGCGGGACATGGTGGGCGCGGCCGAGGCGGGCGTGACGCACCGGGCCGGAGCGACGTTCGGCGAGCTGTGCGAGACGTGGCTGGAGCACGCGAGCGGGCACCTGGCGGCCAACACGGTGACCGAGACCCGCCGCATCCTCGACCGGACATTGCTGCCGAGGCTGGGGGACGTGCCGCTGGCGGGCCTGCGTCCGGAACATCTCGACGCCCTCTATGCCGACCTGCTCCGTAGCGGCCGGCGGGACGGCGGCCCCATGTCACCGGCGACGGTCCAGCGGATCCACGGGGTCGTCCGCCGCGCGCTGACGGTCGGTGTCCGCTGGGGCTGGCTCACCGCGAACCCGGCGTTCATCGCCATGCCGCCCCGATCGCCGCGCCGGGCGATCTCACCTCCCTTGCCCGGTGAGGTCGCCCGCCTGATCGATACCGCGGAGCCTGACCTGGGCATGTTCGTCCTCTTGGCGGCCACGACCGGCGCCCGCCGGGGGAAGCTGTGTGGGCTGCGCTGGTCAGATATTGACCTCACCGAGCCCGGTGTGGAGATCACCCGGGCGGTCATCATCGTGGATGGCAACTGTGAGGTGGCTCCGACCAAGACGCGCCAGACCCGTCGAGTCGCGCTGGATCCGGTCACGGTGGAGGCCCTGCGGGCGCATCGGCGCCGCACCGAGAAGCGTGCCCACCGGGCCGGTTGGGCGCCGCCGCGTGACCGGTACGTGTTCAGCCACGACCCCGACGCCCGGCGGCCGTGGCGGCCCGACTCGACCAGTCGGGCATTTCGGCACCTCTGCCACGAGGTCGGCCTCGATCACGTGCGCCTGCATGACCTGCGCCACTTCGTCGCCACCCGACTCCTGGCGTCCGGCGTCGACGTACGCACGGTCTCGGGT
>JBOGDX010000640.1:0-1690 GCA_050743225.1 Actinomycetes bacterium
ACGCTCTGCCACCTCGGCAGGGGTCGTGCCCGGCGCCCGAGCCGCCGCGGGCCCGTGGACCGGTCCCCACACCGGCAGCAGCCGGACCGGCCCCCGGCCGAGCAGCGCCAGCGGGTCGAGGTAGACCTCCCCGCGCAGTCGGCCCCAGTGCAGGCAGGCCTGCGGTGCGCAGTGGCCGCCCGCCGCGGACAGCCGCCCTAGCGGGTGACCGGCCTCTACCCGATCGCCGCGGACCACGTCGACAACCAGCGGCTGGTAGGTCGTCCTGGTCCCGTCCCGGTGCCGCACCGACACGACCCCACGACCGGCCAGGGGCCCGGCGAAGGACACCAGGCCACCCCCGGCGGCGCGGACGATGCTGCCCGGCTCCGCCAGCAGGTCCACCCCCCGATGGCCCGCCTCCCAGCGGAGGTCCGGCGGATCGAAGCCGCGGACGACCGGCGGTGACCCGGACAGCGGCCAGACCCAGCCGTCCGTCGGTCCCGCGCCGGCCCGGGAGGCGCCGGAGGGTGGCCCTGCGCTGCCCGCCGGGGCGTGGCCGGACGCCGCCCCGGGCCCCGCAAGCATCACCACACAGACCAGCACCGGCACGAGGGCCCCGATGGCGGGCAGCCGGGCCGACACGGCCGGCCGGAGTCGAACATCCATGCCGAGAGGCTCGCCCGGCATCCGGGATCGGGCCATCCCCGCCGCCGCATCTGTGCACGGGTGGCTGTCCCCGGAGGCTGTGGACGGTGGGTACCGCGTCCGCGGATTCGGCCCGCCCGCGGCCACGGCGTACACTCCCGGGAGCGACCCGTCCCACGGGTCGACTTCGCACGCCCACGTCTGCCGGAGGCCGCGTCCACCGGCGGGGGCATGCCCTCGGTCCGCCCGACCCGCGATGGCGACGGCGGCGGGCACGCTCTGCGGGCGTCAGGTGCGGACGGCCGGCCGGCCGTCCGCAGGACAACCGAGCGCGGGCCGGGCAGACCCAGCCGCCGCCCGCAGGAGAGGCAGGGCACGGCCATGGCCGTCGTCACCATGAAGCAGCTGCTCGAGAGCGGCGTGCACTTCGGGCACCAGACCCGCCGTTGGAACCCGAAGATGAAGCGCTTCATCTTCACCGAGCGCAACGGCATCTACATCATCGACCTGCAGCAGTCGCTGTCCTACATCGACCGCGCCTACGAGTTCATCAAGGAGACGGTCGCCCACGGCGGCTCGGTGATGTTCGTCGGCACCAAGAAGCAGGCCCAGGAGACGGTCGCCGAGCAGGCCACCAGGGTCGGCATGCCCTATGTCAACCAGCGCTGGCTCGGCGGCATGCTCACCAACTTCCAGACCGTGCACGGCCGGCTGCAGCGTCTCAAGGAGCTGGAGCAGCTCGACTTCGACGACGTGCCCGGCTCGGGCATGACGAAGAAGGAGCTGCTCGTCCTGCAGCGCGAGAAGGAGAAGCTGGAACGCACCCTGGGCGGCATCCGGGACATGGCCCGCGTGCCGAGCGCGGTGTGGGTCGTCGACACCAAGAAGGAGCACATCGCCGTCGGCGAGGCCCGCAAGCTGGGCATCCCGGTCGTCGCGATCCTGGACACCAACTGCGACCCCGACGACGTCGACTACAAGATCCCCGGCAACGACGACGCGATCCGCTCCGTCACGCTGCTGACCCGCGTCATCGCGGACGCGGTCGCCGACGGCCTGATGG
>JBOGDX010000641.1:0-1690 GCA_050743225.1 Actinomycetes bacterium
CACCGTCGCGCAGCCAGGCGTCCAGCGCGGCGCCGTACGCGTCCTGCACGCACTCCTCGGCGAGGTCGATGCTGCCGGCCACGCGCGCCGTCGCGGCGAGCACGTACGCCCACTCGCGACGGTGCGCGTCGGCCACCGCGGCGGCGACCTCGTCGGACGCGGTCATCAGCCGCCGGACGTGTCCCTGATCGGTCGCACCTCGACCCCTCCGGCGGGTGCCGGACACAGCTTGCCGACCGCAAGGGCCTGGTCGAGGTCGTCCGCCTCGACCAGGTAGTACCCGCCGAGCACCTCTTTGGTCTCCACGAACGGTCCGTCGGTGACGACGTCACCGCGGATCGACGTAGCGGTGCTGGCGGGCTGCAGCGCCTGGCCGCCCAGGAGCTTGGCGCCCATCTCGGTCACCTGCTCGGCGAACCGGCCGTGCGCCTCCATCATTTCCTGCCACACCTCGGGCGTCAGGTCGTAACCACCACTCGGTTCGTAGATCAGGATGAGGTACTCACTCATCGGGCTCTCCTTCCCCGGCCGCGGCGGACCGGCTCACACCTGACTCTGACACCCTCTCGACGAGCAGGGCCCGCCACAATCGACAACGCGTTCCGACCAGCCTCGCCATAGGCTCGTCGGAGCATGGCTGCGACCCACGATGACACCGCTCGGGCCGACCTGGCCCCGCTGACCATTACGTTTCCCCCGGACCTGCCGGTCGCGCAGCGCAGGGACGAGATCGCCGCCGCCATCCGGGACAACCAGGTCGTCATCGTCGCCGGGGAGACGGGCTCCGGGAAGACGACCCAGCTGCCGAAGATCTGCCTCGAGCTCGGACGTGGCGTCGACGGCGTGATCGGGCACACGCAGCCGCGCCGCCTCGCCGCCCGTACCGTCGCCGACCGGATCGCCGAGGAGCTCAAGGTCCCGCTCGGCGGCGCCATCGGCTACACGGTCCGGTTCACTGACCGGGTCGGTCCGGGCACGAGGGTGCGGCTGATGACCGACGGCATCCTGCTCGCCGAGATCCAACGGGACCGCGACCTGCGCCGCTACGACACGCTGATCATCGACGAGGCGCACGAGCGGAGCCTGAACATCGACTTCATCCTCGGCTACCTCAATGCGCTGCTCCCCCGGCGCCCCGACCTGAAGCTGATCATCACCTCGGCGACCATCGACCCGCAACGGTTCGCTGAACACTTCGGTGGTGCGCCGATCGTCGAGGTGTCCGGTCGCACGTATCCGGTGGAGGTTCGCTACCGGCCCCTGGTCGATCCGGACGACGAGCGCGCCGAGGACCGCGACCAGGTCACCGGCATCCTCGACGCCGTCGACGAGCTCCTCACCGAGCCGGGTCACGGCGGCGGCGACATTCTCGTGTTCCTCTCCGGCGAGCGGGAGATCCGGGACACCGCCGACGCCCTGCGCGCGCACCTGTCGCAGGGGGTCGAGGTGCTGCCGCTCTACGCCCGGCTGTCGGCGGCGGAGCAGCACCGCGTGTTCGCCGCTCACCCGGGACGGCGCATCGTGCTCGCGACCAACGTCGCGGAGACCTCGCTGACCGTGCCCGGCATCAAGTACGTCGTCGACCCGGGGACCGCGCGCATCTCGCGCTACAGCCACCGCCTGAAGGTGCAGCGCCTCCCCATCGAGGCGATCAGCCAGGCGAGCGCCAACCAGCGGGCAGGACGTTGTG
>JBOGDX010000642.1:0-1689 GCA_050743225.1 Actinomycetes bacterium
CCCGGGCGAGGGCGCACGCGTGATGGCCACCATCCTGTTTACCGACATCGTCGACTCGACGGTTCACGCGCGAAAGGAAGGCGACGCGGCCTGGAAGCACACCGTGACCATGCGGCGATCGCCGAAGCCGGCGAGGGGGTGCGGAGCGCGTTTGAGCGGCGCTGGCCGCGGATGGCGTGGGGTGGACTCGATCTCCCTGCAAGGCGGCAGATTCCACTGCACGACTGAGATCACCGTCGTACGGGGCGGATGACGCCGAAAAACTCAGAGGTTGATCGTCGCGAGGACCTGGCCGCAACGCGGTGCTGTAGGGGTTCGGAACGGCCGCGTCGTGGCGCAACAGGGATTCTTGGCGCCCCAAACCGAAAGAGGAGGACGGCCCGGACGAGGTGGCCGCTCCTGGGCAGTGGATTACCCGCGGAGCTGACTCGACATGACGGAGAAGCGGCGATAGCTTCCGGGAAACCCCTAGGAGCGGTCGCGATGCGCTATCTCGTCGGAAGTCTCGGGTTGGCATTGGTAGTCGTTGGCCTCGTCTTCTGGCTTGTGTCGATTGGCGATAGCAAGACGACGGTTCTTCAGACATCAACGACCACCGTGTCCGGCGCGATTCCCTCTGATGCCAAGAGGACGGTTGTAACCAGCAAGAAGGCGACGACGCAACCGCTTGAACGCGGATCGGATGCGGTTGTTGGGCTGATCGTCGGGACGGGTGGCTTGCTGTTTCTTGTCTTCGCTTTCTGGGGCCGCATCACCGAGATTGGTCTGCCGGGCGGAGGATCTATCAAGGTCAAGGAAGCGGAGGCGTCAACCGCTGGCGTCGAGGACGCGGCGCTTGCCATCCTCAAAGAGCTTCCGCAGCCGGGCGCCAAGGCAGCACCTTCTGTGGTGCAGGTGATGAAGGACTCGTCGAGTCACATCGTTGAGAAGACCAAAGAGATCGCTCTTAGCAAGGAACAGGTCGTTGTCGTGGGACTCGGCGCGGGAGACAAGTGGCTGCTTGCGAACCTCTACTTCCTCGCCTACATGCTCGGACAGTGGACATCCGTCGCGGTGCTTGTCTTCACTGAATCAGCGAGCGGAAGCGACGCCCTGTACGTGGCTTGCGGCTCCCCACAAGCGTTGCGTGACCGTCTCGAAGACGTACAGCCGGAACTGCTTCAGGCCCGAGCGGCGGCAACGAACACGCCTCTCGACCAAGCAGGCCGCACGTTCTTCAGTCAACTCGACACCCAGCCGCCAACTTCACAACTCCAGCCCCAGCCGACTTGGGTGACGGGCGCCCTGCTCCAAGAACTAGCCGGGAACGCAGTGACCACGACCTCGGTGGAAATCAAGAGCCGGGACGAGCTGACGGTCACCGAGCTGCGGGCGATCGTGGATTTCCCCTACAGCTACGTTCCCGTCACTCAGGCGCGTGTCTTGGTGACGACCGTCGACCAGAACCAGGTCGCGCTACGACTCAGCCGTTCCGCGCTGCGCGTCCGCTGAGGACTCTCGGAGCGGATCAGCCCGTGGGGATGTAGTGGAGGGGTATGGGTCCCAGGAACTCGGTTCGCGCCATCTTGATCGAGGTCGGTCTCTGAGTGCCGGCTGTGGATTCGTTTCCGGCTGAGCGGATCGAATTGAGCCGCATGGGCTCTGTGGGAAGGTGCTTCAGGCGCGAGGCCCGCCGGCACGACCCGACAC
>JBOGDX010000643.1:0-1686 GCA_050743225.1 Actinomycetes bacterium
AAGCCCGGCGCCGGCTCGATGAACCCGCCCTCGCCGGCGATCGGCTCGATGACCAGCGCGGCGAGATTGTCTGCGCCGACCTGTCCCTCGATGCGGTCGATGGCGCGTTCGGCGGCGGCCGGTCCGTCGACCGCGGCACCGTCCCGGAACGGATAAGACAGTGGGGCGCGGTAGATCTCGGGGGCGAACGGGCCGAAACCGTGCTTGTACGGCATGTTCTTGGCCGTCATCGCCATCGTGAGGTTCGTGCGGCCGTGGTACGCGTGGTCGAAAGCCACCACGGCTTGACGGCCGGTGTATGTACGAGCGACCTTGACCGCGTTCTCGACCGCCTCTGCTCCTGAGTTGAACAAGGCGGTGCGCTTCGGGTGGTCTCCGGGCGTCAGCCGGTTGAGGGCCTCGGCCACAGCGATGTAACCCTCGTACGGCGTCACCATGAAGCAGGTGTGCGTGAAGGACTCGACCTGCTCCCGTACCGCGGCCACGACACGGGGTGCGCTGTTGCCCACGGTCGTCACGGCGATGCCCGAACCCAGGTCGATCAGGCTGTTGCCGTCGACATCGACGACGATCCCGCCTCCCGCGCGTGCGGCGAACACGGGCATCACGGTGCCGACGCCGAGAGCGACGGCGGTGGACTTGCGCTGCGTCAGCTCGACGGACCGCGGCCCGGGGATGGCGGTCACGACCTCCCGACGCTGCGCGATCGGCTCGCTCATCGGTGTCTCCTTCGGTGGACGGATACCTGTCCGTTAACGAAACCATGGAGCAGGTCCGTCATGCCGGGCAACGCTTGACAGGATTTGTACGGTGTGCAAATCGTTCTTCACGATGTCAAAGACGACGGCCGAAGTCGGATGGCGGAAGGCACGCCGCGTGGCCGCCCGCGCCAAGCCCCTGGCGACCGCGTGGGACATGGTGCGCGAGGACGGTCTGGCCGCGCTGACGTTGCGTCAGCTGGCCAAGCGGGCCGGTGTGACGACGCCCACCGTGTACGCCTACTTCGACTCCAAGAACGCCATCTTCGACGCCATGTTCGGCGAGGCCGCCGCAGTCTTCGCGGCAACGAGGGCCCGACCTGCCGGACAGCGGGTCGGCCTTCGACAACCTGGTCGCCGATGCCCGGCAGTGGGTCGAGTTCTGCACGACCGACGTGCCGCGCTACCAGCTCCTGTTCCAGCGCCCGATCCCCGGCTTCGAGCCGTCTCCCGAGTCCTACGAGCCCGCCGTGCAGGCGCTCGACCTCACCCGCGAGTACCTCGCCCGCAATGGCGTGACGGACCCTCGGCACTTCGACACCTGGACCGCGGTGATGACGGGCCTCGTCGACCAGCAGATCGCCAACGAGCCCGGCGGCGATCGCTGGACCCGGTTGATCGAGGACGTCGTTCGCATGCTCCTCGCCCATACCTCCGACAAACCCCCCGAATAGGGAGACTCCGATGTCCGATGCACCACAGCTCCGGCTGCACCACCTGGCCCTGACCGTCGCCGACCTGGACGCCAGCATCCAGTGGTACGGCGCGGTTTTCGACGTCCATCCCGTGCTGGACGTCCCCCATCAGGGCGGCGTCGGCCGCATTCTCACCGATGCGAACCAGACGCTGATGTTCGCCCTGCACCGACACGACGCCAACGAGGGTGAGCTCTTCGAGGAGACGCGGACCGGCCTCGACCACGCCGGCC
>JBOGDX010000644.1:0-1683 GCA_050743225.1 Actinomycetes bacterium
GTGCAGGACCACCCCCTGCACGACGGCGGAGTCCGTCAGGTCCAGTCCGTCCGCGGCCGGCCCGACCCGCTTGGCGCCACACATCAGGGCTGGTCACCCAGCTCGATCGGCACGCCGACCAGTGAGCCCCACTCGGTCCAGGAACCGTCGTAGTTCTTGACGTTCGGCTGCCCCAGCAGCTCGTGCAGGACGAACCAGGTGTGCGCGGACCGCTCCCCGATGCGGCAGTAGGCGATGGTGTCCTTGGCCAGGTCCACGCCCTTGCCGGCGTACAGCGTCGTGAGCTCGTCGTCGGTCTTGAACGTGCCGTCGTCGTTGGCGGCCTGCGACCAGGGAATGTTGGCCGCGGTGGGGATGTGGCCGGGCCGCTGCGCCTGCTCCTGCGGCAGATGCGCCGGGGCCAGCAGGCGGCCGGCGTACTCGTCCGGCGAGCGCACGTCGACCAGGTTCTTCTGCCCGATGGCCGCCTCCACCTCGTCGCGGAACGCGCGGATGGAACGGTCCTGATCCTTGGCCTTGTACGTCGTGGCGGGCCGCTGGACGACGTCGGAGACCAGCTGGCGGGAGTCGAGCTCCCACTTCTTGCGGCCGCCGTCGAGGAGGCGGACGTCGCCGTGGCCGTAGAGCCGGAAGTACCAGTAGGCGTAGGCGGCGAACCAGTTGTTGTTGCCGCCGTAGAGCACGACGGTGTCGTCGTTGCCGATCCCCCGCTCGGAGAGCAGCGCCTCGAACCGGTCCTTGCTCACGAAGTCGCGGCGGACCGGGTCCTGCAGGTCTTTCTTCCAGTCGAGCCGGACCGCACCCCTGATGTGGTTCTTCTCGTAGGCGGTGGTGTCCTCGTCGACCTCCACCAGCACGATCTTGTCGTCGTCGAGATGCGCCTCGACCCAGCTGGCGTCGACCAGGACGCTGTCGCGAGTGCTCATGCGGAGACCTCCGTACGGGTGGGGTGGGTGGGGTTCGTCTGAGGGGCGGGCGCGAAGCGCGCGATCGGGCCGCGACGCAGGAGTAGGTACATCTCGCATCCGAGGCAGATCCCGAAGGCGGCGTTGAGGAACGCTGCGAAGAGCGCCGCGGTCGTCGCGGCCACGCTCAGGACGTTAGACCCGGCGACCACGCCCGCCAAGGCCACGACCAGGAACAAGAAGCCGACGATCTGGGCGAACCGCACAGGCCGGGCGTCCTCGAGCTCGGCCGGTGGCCGCAGGCGTGGGCGGACGATGCGCCGGAAGACCCAGGCGTACGGCGAGCGGCCGACCGATCCGAGGGCGAACACGGCGGCCTGTGCGGCGAGCAGCCAGGCCATCGGGGCACCGCCGGTCACCAGGGCCAGCGCGAGGACGGCTGTCGTGAGCGCAGCGGCGAGGCGAGGTCCGCGAGGGTCGACTCGGGACACGGGAAGGGGGAGGAAGGGCACGGGAGTGCTCCTGACTGGGCGCTGACGGGTGGGCGCGAGTGTCAGGCAGCCGGACAGAGCATGGTCGCCACGCGCAGCAGGTCGACTGCGCGGCGACGGGTCAGCTCCGTGCTCACGAGAACGATGCTAGACGTGTCCGGCGGGCAGGACGACACCGTCCAGGACGTGAGACAGCAGGGGGCACTCAAGGGCCGACCGCCGCGCCGACGGCCGCCACGACGTCCACCGTGCGCGGCTGGCCGCTGGCCCGGCGGACCACCCTGCCC
>JBOGDX010000645.1:0-1680 GCA_050743225.1 Actinomycetes bacterium
TGCGCGAACCGCGCCGCGAGGAGTACACGATCTGGACCGCGGTCGCCCCCGAAGAGGTCTTCACCAACCGCACGTACGCCACGAACCGTGGACCCTACGGGCCCGGCTAGTGCGCAAATTCAGGCCTCCGCCGACACAGACCCCCAGGTCAGCGCGCTGTCCAACTCCTCAACCCGCGATCGTGAGCCAAGTCGGGTCGGACGCCCCGTCCGACAGCGGCATGTGCGGGCGGTTCGGCCGGAATAAGCCCGTGAGTCGGTCAGCGCTGGACGCCTACTTGGGAAGGATTCGCATCCTGCAAGGGTGTATCGGTGTTGGTCTTGAGTGACGAAAGGCTCCCGTCAGAAGGGCCCGGACAGTCACTGGCCGGGCCCTCTGCCATTCGCAACGTTCCAGGCCAAGTGCAGGCGCTCGTCGTCAGCCGAGCCGTTGCAGTGCGTCGGGGATGGCGGCCTCGTCGCTGACCGGGATCCGCTCCCAGGTGGTGCCTTGGTCGAGGCTCACATGGAGGATCAGGCGGTCATCAATGTGTTCGAGCATCGCCATGCGGCCTGGTCTCAGCCACCCGTCGGGAAACCAGTCGCCGTCCACGTTGGTGAAGTTGCCGGAATCCCAGTCACCCTTGAAGCCATCACCACAAGGCTGGCGGGTCTCGACGGTGCCGCCAGCAACCCAGAACACCCGGCAGTCGATGTGGCTGACGAACCACAGGAACTCGTCGGTGTTCGGGCCCCAATAGGCACCGACACGATGCAGGTCCGTGTTCCAGGACACATCCAGCGGCTGCAACGTGCCTGCGCGCTCGTTGACGAGGAATGCATGCTGCTGGCCATACTCGTCGCCACTGAGCCAGCCGAAGTCGATGACAAGCACGCCGGGGCCGGGGACCGCAGGGGCCGGCTCGGCAACGAGTTCGAGGACGACCTGGGTGCCGTCGGCCCGCAACAGGCGGAACCGCACCTCCTCGGGGTTCCCCAACGCGCTCGGGGGGATGTCCATGACGAACACCGAGTCTGCGTCGAACGCTGTGACCGAGGCGTCTGAGTCGCCGCGGTGCATGCTGAAGAGCGCGGACCGCCCGTCCTGGGTCACCTCAAGCGCCATGCGCTCATGCGCCCGTCGGATTGGCCCGTCCATTTGCGGCGAGCATTCGGAGCTGGTTCCGTCGCACACGACGTACGCGCGCGCCGTGATGCCCGACTCGGTCACCGTCTCGTCCCCGGGCGAGCCCTCGGCGCGGATCCGCTCGAGCGGCCACTCCTGGCCCTTCGGCGTCGGGTCCTGGGCGGGCACCTGTGCGCTCTCGTTACCGGACAGCGCGGCTCCGGCCAGCCCCACCGCCAGCACGACCGCGACCGCGGCACCAGCGGCCGCAGCCAGCCGGCGCCGCCGCAGCCTGGCCTCGCCCTGCCGCATCAGGTCGGCCGCGTCGAAGTGAGTCGGGGGCAGCGCGTCAACGCGCCGGCCGAGGTCACGAAGGGAAGCGCTCATGACGTCACCGCCGACTCGATGGGGGTGGGCATGGCGAGTCGCGCGCCCATCTGGTCGCGTAGCTTCGCCAGCCCGTTGAAGGTGTGCCGCTTCACGCTCCCGACGGAGCAGCCCATCAATTCGGCAGTCTGGGCTTCGGACAGGTCCTCGCAGTAGCGCAACACCACCGCCGCGCGCTGCCTTGGGGGC
>JBOGDX010000646.1:0-1673 GCA_050743225.1 Actinomycetes bacterium
GGCGGCGACGGGGCCGGCCGGATCGACGCGCAGCCGACCCTCGACCGACGCCCTCGCCGCGCCGGGGCGGACGGCGCCCGGGTCGGCACGGCCGCCGAAGAGCAGCCCCAGGCCCGTCACGACCATGGTCTTGCCGGCGCCGGTCTCCCCGGAGACCACGGTCAGCCCAGGGGCCAGCTCGAGGACGGCGTCGTCGATGACGCCCAGACCGCGGATGCGCATCTCCTCGAGCACGACGGGAGCCTAGGTCACCCCCCGGACGCGACGCCGCTACTGCCCGGCCGGGCGCGCCCCGCGCCAGCCCTGCACGGGCAGGTCGAACTTCGCGACCAGCCGGTCGGTGAACGGTGCGGAGTGCAACCGGGCGAGCAGCACCGGGTCGGCGCCACGACGCGCCTCGATCCGGGCTCCGACCGGCAGGTCCACCGCCCTCCTGCCGTCGCACCACAGGACCCCCACGCCCCCGGTGTGCGCGACAACCTCGACCGCGAGCACCGAGTCGGGCGAGGCGACCAGCGGACGGGCGAACAGCGCGTGCGCGCTGATCGGCACCAGCAGCAGAGCCTCGACCTCGGGCCAGACCACCGGACCACCGGCGGAGAAGGCGTACGCCGTAGAGCCGGTCGGGGTCGCCATCACCACGCCGTCGCAGCCCCAGCGAGACAGCGGCCGGCCGTCGACCTCGGCGATCACCTCGAGCATCCGCTCCCGGCTGGCCTTCTCGACCGACGCCTCGTTCAGGGCCCAGGTCCGGGTCGTCACGTCGCCGTTGACCCGGACGGTCACGTCGAGGGTCATCCGGTGCTCGACGACGTAGTCGCGGGCCACGACCCGGTCGACGGTGTCGCCGAGCGCGTCGCGCTCCGCCTCGGCGAGGAAACCGACGTGCCCGAGGTTCACCCCGAGCAGCGGTGTGGGGCTCGTCCGAGCCAGCTCGGCGGCACGTAGCAGCGTGCCGTCCCCGCCGAACACGACCACGACCTCGCAGCCCGCGGCGGCGTCGTCCGACCGCGCGACGAGGTCGACGCCGTCGAGGTCGAGCTCGGCGGCCTCTTCGGCCAGCACGCGGACCCGGACGCCAGCGGCGGCGAAGCGCTCCGCGGCCGTACGCACCGCCTTCAGCGCCTCGTCACGCCCGGTGTGCCCGACGAACAGGACGGAGCGGTCCTCGCTCACTGCGGCCCCTCTGCGACGGCGCTGGCCAGGTGGTCGGGGTCCAGTGTGGGCGCGTCGCGGCGGAGCCAGAGGAAGTACTCGACGTTCCCGGCGGGACCCGGCAGCGGGCTCGCCACCACACCCGCCACACCGAGCGCCTGCCCGTCGTACGCCGCCCGTGTCACGTCCGCCACCGCGCCGGCGCGCTGCGCGGAGTCGCGCACAACGCCGCCGGCGGCGAGCGCGTCGCGCCCCACCTCGAACTGCGGCTTGACCATCAGGACCAGGTCGGCGTCCTCGCGGGCCGCGGCGGCCAGCGCGGGCAGCACCAGCCGGAGCGAGATGAACGACAGGTCGGCCACCACGACGTCAACCGGGTCGCCCACGGCGGAGGGGTCGAGGTCGCGGACGTTGGTGCGGTCCAGCACCAGCACCCGCGGGTCCGTCCGCAGCGACCATGCGAGCTGGCCGTAGCCCACGTCGACGCAGACGACCCGGCGCGCGCCGCGGCGCAGCAG
>JBOGDX010000647.1:0-1671 GCA_050743225.1 Actinomycetes bacterium
GATCGGGCGGGCCCTGGCCGAGCGACACGGCTTCACCCTGGTCCCGCCCTACGACCACCCCGACGTCATCGCCGGCCAGGGCACCGCCGCCAAAGAACTGTTCGACGAGGTCGGTGACCTGGACTCACTGTTCGTGCCCCTAGGCGGCGGCGGACTGCTGTCGGGGTCGGCCCTGTCGACCCGGGCGCGGTCCCCTGGCTGCCGGCTGTACGGCGTCGAGCCCGAGGCCGGGAACGACGCCCAGCTCTCTTTGCGCCAGGGGTCGATCGTGCACATCGACACCCCGCAGACCATCGCCGACGGCGCGCAGACCCAGCACCTGGGCGCCTACACCTTCGAGATCATCCGCCGCGACGTGGACGACATCTTCACCGCGACCGACGCCGACCTGGTCGAGGCGATGCGGCTGTTCGCCGCCCGCATGAAGATCATCGTCGAGCCCACCGGGTGCCTGAGTTTCGCCGCCGTCCGAAACCTGGCGGCAGACCTGCAGGGACAGCGGGTGGGCGTGATCGTGAGTGGCGGGAACATCGGTCTCGACCGTTACGCGACGCTGCTGTCATCCGAAGGGCAGTAGCGGCGTCATGTCGGCGTCGCCGTCACCGTGCCCTCGAACGGGCATCGTCAGCAGGCTGCGTGCCGCCGGGTGTGTCCTCGCCGAGGACGAGGCACAGCTGGTCATCGCCGCGGCCCGGACGCCGGCCGACCTCGACGCGATGGTGGACCGGCGAGCCGCGGGCCTGCCCCTCGAACACGTCCTCGGCTGGGCGCAGTTCTGCGGCCTGCGGATAGCCGTGGACCCTGGAGTCTTCGTCCCCCGCCCGCGCACCGAGTTCCTCGTCCGCGAGGCAGCCGCGTTGGCCCGCGGAGGCGCTGTCATCGTCGACCTGTGCTGTGGCTCTGGCGCGGTGGGCGTCGCCCTGGTCGCGGCCCTGGGTCGGGTCGAGCTGCACGCCGCCGACCTGGACCCGGTCGCGGTGGGGTGCGCCCGGCGCAACGTCGCCGACGCTGGTGGTCAGGTGCACGAAGGTGACCTGTACGAGCCGCTGCCCGCCAGGTTGCGGGGCCGAGTCGACCTCCTGGTCGTCAACGCGCCCTACGTACCCAGCGAGGCGATCGGGCTGCTGCCCCCGGAGGCCCGCATGCACGAGCCGCGGGTGGCGCTCGACGGTGGCGCGGACGGGCTCGACGCCCTGCGGCGAATAGCCGCCGGGGCGCTCCCATGGCTGGCGCCGGGCGGCCACCTGCTGGTCGAGACGAGCGCGCGCCAGTCGACGCGGACCATCGAAGCCGTCGCTCGCTGTGGGCTGATCCCCCGGTTGGCCCGTTCCGACGAGCTCGACGCCACCGTCGTCATCGGGACCAGCCCCGCACGGTCCGCAGCCGACAACCGGTAGCGGTGGACCGGCCCCGCGGCCGCACCGCCGGGTGGGTCAGTTTCGTCGTCTGGAGGTCAGCTGCGCGAGTCGGTAGCGGTGGTGCTGTCTCGGTCTTCGGTCGGGGTCGATCGAGGCGGGTGGGATGAACGCCGGGTAGCCGTTTGGGGCGAGCACGACCCGCCAGCCCTGCCGGTGCACCTGTTGGTGGTGAAAGGTGCAGAGCAGGCAGGCGTTGCACAGGTCGGTGGGGCCGCCGTTCTCCCAGTGGTCGCGGTGATGGATCTGGCAGGCG
>JBOGDX010000648.1:0-1668 GCA_050743225.1 Actinomycetes bacterium
GCTGGAAGGCCAGCGCGACCACCGCGGTGGCCAGCAGCGAGGGCCAGAACCCGCTGGTGCCCTCGCCGACCGCGGCGCCGACGCCCACCACCAGCAGCACGTAGCCGGCCGCGACCAGCCCGGTGGCGATGGCCACCACCAGCGCCCGGTTCACGATCAGGTCGATGTCGAACAGCCGGTGCCGCAGCACGGCGACCGCGACGCAGACCGGGATCGAGAGAAAGGCCAGGAAGAACGGGGTCGCCGCGAGCAGGCTCTGCTCGGGGCGGGCCTGGATCGCCTGCACCACGGCGTACCAGATGAACGTCGCGACGCTGAACGCGGCGGACGCGGCGATCCACAGCAGCTGCCGCCGCAGGTCGTCGCGCGCGCGACGCAGCCGCACGACCATCGCCACCGCGGACGCGACGAGGCCGACACCGATCAGCGCGAAGCCGACGAAGCCCAGCACGTTGGTGAGTGTCGCGACGTCCTCGTCCTCGCCGAGCACCCACTCGGTCGGTGGCCTCGACAGCAGTCCGGCGACGAACACGACTACCCCCGTCACCGTGGTCCAGCCGGCCCACCGCCAACGGCGGGAGGGCAGGTGCCCGTCCGGGGAGAGCAGGAAGATCAACGACAGGGCGGCGATGGCCACTTGCCCGCCGGTCAGCAACGAGATCCACGCTGCGACGTGCCCCGCGGACTTCGGCCCCGGCCCATCGTGGTCGAGCACCCAGAAGCTGTAGCTCTCCGCGGCCAGCGACACCGAGACCAGCCCGGGCACGCAGAGCAGCAGGCCGATCGGATGGCGGGGGTAGCGGGAAAGGATCAACGCCCCCATGACCGCGTAGCCGAGGCTCGCGAGTGTCACCAGAGGCCAGCCGTGCACGGCCCAGGCGTGCTCTGCGAGCAGGGACTGGTACGACGCGGTGATCACGGTGTCCGCCACGACGGCGACCGCGCTGACCGCGACCAGGGCCCACGCGAGGGAGCGCGCGACGGTGGTGGTCACTGCCGCACCGCAGCCGCCACCGGAGCCTGCGCCGGCAGCCGGACCTCGACGATGCTGTGACCGCCTCCCGTCCTCTGTGACATGGACCCGCCGGTGGCCTCGACCCGGTCGCGGATGTTGGCGAGCGGGAGCACACCACGGGCCTGTCCGTTGACCACGATCTCGAGGCGGTCCTCGGGGGCGCGGAGCGCGACCTCGACCGGTGGTGCCAGCTCGCCGGCCGCCTCGACGACAACGAAGTAGGCGGCAGCCTCGACAGAGCGGTCGAAGCGCCGCCCGGCGGCGGAGTCGGCGACCGTGAGCCGGCCGGTGTCGGAGCGGCCGAGGTAGGAGCGGAGCGCGGCCTCTAGGCCGGAGCGGGCCAGCTGGGTGGGGAAGACCCCGCGGGTGATCTCGCGCAGCTCTTCGAGGGCGGTGGCCGAGGCGGTGACCAGGGGGGCCAGTGCGGTCGGCTGGACCGGGGCCGGGCCGCTGTTGGCGAGCTGGTCGAGTTGGGCGGGCAGCGGGCGCAGGTGGGGTGCCACGCGTTGGGCGATGGAGCGTTCGACCCGGGCGCGTTCGGCGTCGCCGGCGGTGATCAGCCGGCGGCGGGACTCGGCCAGCTCGCGGGTGCGCTGGTCGAGCTCGTGGACCTGGTGGGCCAGCTCGGCGGCCAGCCGGGCGTTGCGGAAGGC
>JBOGDX010000649.1:0-1656 GCA_050743225.1 Actinomycetes bacterium
TTTGCCGTGGTTATGATTATTGAAACACGTTCTAGATTGCGGAGGCGACACCCATGCCGGTTGGGATGACGCGTGACCATCTCGAGCTGGCTTCCACGATGCGCGACTGGGCCGCTGACCTCGGCGGGCCGGCTGCCGTGCGGGAGGCCGAGACCGATGCCGACGCGGCGTTCGCGAAGACCTGGCAGTCCGTCATCGAGATGGGTCTGACCAGCATCGGGATCGGCGAGAAGCACGCCGGCGGTGGCGGTGATCTGCTCGACCAGATGGTGGCGGTGGAAGCGGCTGCTCACGCGCTGGTTCCCGGGCCCGTACTGGGGACGACCCTGGTCGGTCAGGTGGTCGCGCAGGCGGATGTGCCGGCGGGGATCGCCGGTGGCGACAGTGCGGCGGTCGCGCTGGAGGGAGCGGTCACCCTCGACGCCGCAGGCGCCCGCGGTGACCTCGGCGTCGTGCTCGACGTCGTCGATGCCCGATGGCTCCTCACGCCAGTGGACGACAGCTCCTGGGCGCTGGTCGGTGCTGACGGCTGGACGGCCGAGCCCGCGGCTGGCATCGACCTTTCCCGGCGCGGAGGCCGCGTCCGTGTGGCCGCGACGGCCGACCAGGTGATGCTCCTGCCGGACGTTGACACCGCAGGAGTGCGCCGGATCCTCGTCGCGTTGGCGGCGGCGGAGGCGGCCGGCGTGGCGCAATGGTCTCTGGACACCGCGGTGGCCTACGCCAAGGTGCGAGAGCAGTTCGGCGCGCCCATCGGCTCGTTCCAGGCGGTCAAGCACCTCTGTGCCGGGATGCTGGAGACCATGGAATCGGTGGCCGCCGTCGCCTGGGACGTCGGAGCCGCCGCGCGGCCGGACCTGCCGGCGGACGAGGCGGAGTATGCCGCCGACGTCGCCGCGACCGTGGCCCTCGACGGAGCCGTGTCCGTCGCACAGGACTGCATCCAGGTGCTCGGCGGCACCGGCTTCACCTTCGAGCACGACGCGCACCTCTACCTCCGTCGAGCCGTCGCGTTGCGCGCGACGGTGGCCGCGATGACCGGGGGCGCCGAGCGATCGGCGGCCCGTCTGGCCCGGCGCGCCGGCAGTGGGCAGCGCCGGGAGCCCGAGATCGACTTCGGAGGTGCAGATGCAAAGATCCGCGCCACCGTCCGTCAGGAGACGGGTGTCATCACGGCGCTACCCGTCGAGGAGCGGCGTACGGCGCTCGCCCGGGCCGGCTTCCTGATGCCGCACCTGCCGCGGCCTTTCGGCCTCGACGCCGGTCCGGTGGAGCAGTTGGTGGTCGACGAGGAGATGACCCGCGCCGGGCTCGACCGACCCGATCTGGCCATCGGTGGCTGGGCGGTGCCGACGATCATCCAACACGGCACGGACGAGCAACGGGAACGGTTCGTCCTGCCGACCCTGCTCGGCGACATCTTCTGGTGCCAGCTGTTCAGCGAACCTGGAGCGGGCTCCGACCTCGCCTCGCTCAGCACCCGCGCCGTCCGCGCCGACGGTGGCTGGCTGCTGACCGGTCAGAAGGTGTGGACCTCGCGGGCGCACGAGGCGGACTGGGGCATCTGCCTGGCGCGCACTGATCGGGAGGCCGCTCGCCACCGCGGCATCACATACTTCCTGGTCGACATGAAGGCGGACGGTATCGAAACACGGC
>JBOGDX010000650.1:0-1652 GCA_050743225.1 Actinomycetes bacterium
TCCTTGACCAAAACGGCCACGCCGTGGCGCGCGGGCTGGTGAACTTTGACGCGACGGAACTTCCTGCGCTCCTGGGCCGCTCGACCCCCGATCTGGCCCGGGAGCTCGGGCCGGCGTTCAGCCGCGAGATCGTGCACCGCGACGACCTCGTGCTCCTGCGGTGACGACGTGCGCCGGACGAGACCAGAGAGGGTGGTGCGCGAGGTGACGGAGCGGACGCTGTCGCCGCAGCCCACGCTCGGTGGCACCGACGAGACCACTGGTCCCGCCGTGACGCCCGGCCTCGCGTCACCCCCCGCCAGCCGGCCGATGTGGCACGTCACGCTGACCTTGGTGGGTGATGCCGTAGAGCCGGTCGAGGTGCGCGCCGCCCTGGAGCGGCTCACCCACGAGCGACCCTTCCTGCTCTCGGCCCGCTACGCGGCCGACCGGGCAGAGCTCAGCTATTGGGAGGAGGCGCGCGACCTGGAGGACGCCGCCGCGCTGGCACTGCGCCTCTGGGGCGAGCACCGCACGTCGGCAGAGCTCCCGCCATGGCGCGTGGCAGGGCTCGAGGTCGTCGACCGGGGCACATTCCAGCGGAGGGCGATGGCCAGCCCCGCCCCGGCCCTTCTCCCCGCGGGCGGCGTGCGACCCTTCTGACCTCCCGCCCACGGAGCCACGTGGGAGACTCGGGCGACCGACCTGCCGACGTACGACTGGAGTGGCCACGAGATGACCGCCGCCCGCCTCCTCGCCACGGGTGAGGAGACCACCCTCGAGCTGCCCGTCGAGCCCTGGGTCATGGGCGTCCTAGCGTTCGGCATCCTGGTGGCCCTGCTGCTCGTGACGATGGCCTTCGGCAAGGACCGCTGACCCGCCGCGTCCTCGGCCGATCTGCCCGCCCGGCCCGTTATCGTCGGCGGCGTGGGTGAGAAGGCCGTCGGCGGCGGGCCGCAGCGCCGCCTCGGGGTGATGGGCGGAACCTTCGACCCCGTGCACCACGGCCACCTGGTCGCGGCCAGCGAGGTCGCCGCCCGGTTCGGGTTGGACGAGGTCGTGTTCGTCCCCACCGGCCAGCCCTGGCAGAAGGACGAGCATGACGTCACGACTGCCGAGCACCGCTACCTCATGACCGTGATCGCCACTGCCGCGAACCCGCGGTTCACGGTCAGCCGGGTGGACATCGACCGTCCTGGTCCGACGTTCACGATCGACACGCTGCGCGACCTGCGCGACCAGCGCGGGACGGCCGTCGAGCTGTTCTTCATCACCGGCGCCGACGCGCTCGCGCAGATCCTGAGCTGGAAGAACGCGGACGAGCTGTTCACGCTGGCCCGCTTCGTCGGCGTTACTCGGCCAGGGCATCACCTGTCGACTGAGGGCCTGCCAGTGGAGCGGGTGAGTCTCATGGAGGTCCCGGCGATGGCGATCTCCTCGACCGACATCCGGGACCGGTCACGTCGCGGGGAGCCGATCTGGTACCTGGTGCCCGACGGCGTCGTGCAGTACGTCGCCAAGCACCGGCTCTACCCCGCCGGGGCGCCGCTGGCGACCGCGGAGCACCGCGCGTGAGCGGACGGCACCGCCGGCCCGCCCCGGACCCGCCCACCGAGGTCGACCTCGCCGTGCGGCTCGCGCCGGGTCCGGCGCCGGCAGCCCCGGGACAGACC
>JBOGDX010000651.1:0-1652 GCA_050743225.1 Actinomycetes bacterium
CAGCAGCAGCGGGCGGGCCCCGGCCCGTCCCGAGAGCTCCGGGCCGCGCGCCAGCACCACGCCGACCACCGCGATGACGATGCCCACGACCTGCACCGTCTCCGGCCGCTCGCCCCTGGCCAGCCCGGCCAGCACCGGCACCACGACCCCCAGCGCCGCGATCGGCGAGACCACGCCCATGGTCCCGGCTGCCAGGGCCGCGTAGAAGCAGATCAGGCCGACGAGCCCGCACACCCCGGACGCGACGGCCCACGGGACGTAGCCCGCCGGGTCGTCGAGGGCGCCGGCCGGCAGCGCGACCAGGGTGATGGCGACCAGTCCGGCGGCCTGCGACGTACCGACCACCAGGGCAACCGCCCGGCGGCGGGAGATGGTGCCCCCGAGGAAGTCGGCGCTGCCCCAGAGCAGGCTCGACAGCAGCGCGAGGGCGATGGCCACCCCGGGAGGCTACGGGCCGGGGCAGGGCACGATCTTGCGCCGGGAGGTCGCGCCTACCCGGCGCACCGAGGTGGCGGTCGTACTCTTCCGGTCATGGGCGCGCGCAAGGACGTGGACTCCCCGGTGCAGGACGCGCCGGAGGAGTTCGTCCGCGCGCTGGCCGCGCTGCGGGCGGTGACCCCTCGGGCCGAGGTCGTGCTCGAGGAGACTCCCGCCCCGCAGCGCCTCGCCCCGCACGCCGTCGCGCTCAGCGCGGACGTCGTCGCGCCGGACGACCCCGACACCGAGCTCGGCACGGGCCGGCTGGTGCTGCTGCACGACCCGGCGGGCCACGAGGCCTGGGAGGGCACCTTCCGGGTCGTCACCTATGTGCGGGCCGAGCTAGACCACGACATGGCCGGCGACCCGCTGCTGACCGGCGTCGGCTGGGCCTGGCTCACCGAGGCGCTCGACGGCCACGGCGCGACGTTCACCGCGGCCAGCGGCACGGTCACCCGAGTGGCGTCGGAGAGCTTCGGGGCCATCGCCGGGGAGCCCGCCACCGCCCAGATCGAGATCCGCGCATCGTGGACCCCGCTCGACGACGCCTTCGGGGCCCATCTGCTCGCCTGGACCGACCTGCTGTGCACCACCGCCGGGTTGCCGCCGGTCGCCCCCGGCGTGGTCACCCTGCCGGTCCGGCGGCGCGCCACCCGCCGCTGACCAGCACCGGTCGGCGGGCTACAGGTCCCGCCGGGTGGGGCCGATGGTGAGGGAGACAGCGATCTCGCACCGATCGGGAGACCCGGTGACCGCACTGGTCGAACGGCACGGCGGCGCGGCCCAGGGGCCGCAGGCCCCCCGTGCCCCCCGCTTCACCGCGATGGTCGTCGTCGCGAGCCCGTTCGTCCGGGAGACCCTGGGGCGCACCCTGCGCTCGCTGGGCGCCGCGCACGTCGTCGAGGCCTCGACGCTGTCGGAGGCACGGGTCCGCGCGCAAGGGACCGCCAGCCGTGACCTCTGCGTCGTCGAGGTCGGCCTGCCCGACGGGTCGGGCATCTCCCTCCTGCGCGAGCTGCGCAGCCTCGGCTGGGGCCGCGGCGTCGTCCTCTCCAACGCCGAGGACCCCTACACGGTGCGGGCCGCCCTCGCCGGCGGCGTCCGCGCGTTCCTGGTCAGCACCGCCGCCGGGCATGCCGCGCCCAGCCGGAGCACCGGCTCGTCGGGCGTTGCCC
>JBOGDX010000652.1:0-1644 GCA_050743225.1 Actinomycetes bacterium
GCGCTGGGCCGGGTGACCGCAACGAGCCGGTGGCGAATGGAGGTCACCGAGCGGGCCGACGGCGTGACGGTCGTCAACGACGCGTACAACGCCAACCCGGACTCGGTGCGCGCGGCGCTGGCGGCGCTGGCCGCGATGGCCCGGGGGCGCCGCACCTGGGCGGTCCTTGGTGAGATGCGCGAGCTCGGCGCGGCGTCCGCCGCCGAGCACGAGCAGGTGGGCAGACTGGCCCGCAGGTCGGACGTCGACCGCCTGGTCGTCGTGGGGGACGGCGCGCGGGCGGTGCATGTCGGCGCGCTCGCCGAAGGGGCCGTCGACGGAGAGGAGTCGGTGGTCGTGGCCGACGTGCCCGCCGCGCTCGAGGTGCTCGTGCCCGCGGTGCGTCCGGGGGACGTGGTGCTGGTCAAGGCCTCCCGGGGGGTCGGGCTGGAGCGGGTCGCGGCGGCGCTGCTCGCGGCCGGTGTCGAGGGCACGTCGTGAGGCAGGTGCTGCTGGCCGCGTCGGTCGGCCTGATCGTGAGCCTCTTCGGCACGCCGGTCGCGATCCGGGCACTGGTGCGCCAGGGCTACGGCCAGCTCATCCGCGACGACGGACCGACCTCGCACCACACCAAGCGCGGCACGCCGACCATGGGCGGTGCGGTGATCATCCTCGGGACGCTGCTCGGCTACGTCGTCTCGCACCTGGTCACCTGGAGCGAGGCGACCATCTCCGGAGTGCTGGTCCTCTTCCTGATGACCGGGCTCGGGTTCGTCGGCTTCCTCGACGACTACATCAAGGTCGCCAAGCAGCGCAGCCTGGGACTACGGGCGGGGGCGAAGCTCGCCGGCCAGATGGTGGTGGCGGTGACCTTCGCCGTGCTGGCGGTGCGGTTCCCGGACAACGCCGACTTCACGCCGGCCTCGACGGAGATCTCGTTCATCCGCGACACCGGCCTCGGGCTGGGCGCCGTCCTGTTCGTCGGGTGGGCGTACGTCATGATCGCGGGCACGTCCAACGGGGTGAACCTCACCGACGGCCTGGATGGTCTTGCCAGTGGGACGTCGGTGATGGTGTTCGCGTCCTACGTGCTGATCGGCATCTGGCAGTTCGGCCAGAACTGCGCCCCGGTGGCGACCACCGGGTGCTACGAGGTGCGCGACCCGCTCGACCTCGCCGTGGTCGCCGCCGCGGTGATGGGCGCCTGTTTCGGCTTCCTGTGGTGGAACGCGTCCCCTGCCAAGATCTTCATGGGTGACACCGGCTCACTCGCCCTCGGCGGCGCGCTGGCCGGGCTGGCGATCACGACCCGGACCGAGCTGCTGCTGATCCTTGTCGGCGGCCTGTTCGTGTTGATCGCGCTGTCGGTGATCGTGCAGGTCGGGTTCTTCAAGGTCACCCGCAAGCGGGTGTTCCGGATGGCGCCCCTGCAGCACCACTTCGAGCTGGTGGGCTGGGGTGAGGTGACGATCGTCATCCGGTTCTGGATCATCGCGGGCCTGCTGGTCGCGCTGGGGCTGGGCGTGTTCTACGCCGAGTGGGTCACGGGCGCGACGTGAGGCCGCCCGACCTTGCCGGCAAGCGGGTGTGCGTCGCCGGTACCGGAATCTCCGGGGGGTCGGCGGTCCGCGCCCTCGCCGCGGCGGGTGCCGAGGTCGTCACGGC
>JBOGDX010000653.1:0-1643 GCA_050743225.1 Actinomycetes bacterium
GTTCCAGGCCTCATCGCGCGGGTTGCGTGCGATGTCGTCGAGGACGGGCACGGTCCAGAGGGCCAGGCCTAGCGCGGCCACCGCTGCCGTCGCGGCGGTCCCGATCCGCTGCCGGTGCGCGGGTAGACGGTTGCGGAGGAGACCGAGCGCCGCCGCCACCGCCGCTGCCGCGCCGAGGCAGACGGCAGGCAGGACCGGGACCCAGTAGCGCATCAGCGAGGCGTTGATGCGGATGAATCCGGGGTCGATCAGGCCGGAGACCAGCGTCAGCGGCAGCCACATCGAGACGAACCAGGCGAGCATGAGCACGTTCCCGCGACGGCGAGCGAGCAGGGCCCCGACCACCATCAGCGCGACGGCACCGAGCACTACCACGGTCTGCGGGTAGGCGACGACCGCGCGCGGGAAGCGCAGCAGGGCGTCGAGCCGGGTGATGCCCTCGATGGGACTGCCGTGCTCGCCGCCCACCTTGAGCCGCACCAGCGGGTCTCCGTGCGCCAACCCGTTGACGACGAGCTCGAGGGCGAGGCAGGCGATCATCGCGGCGGCGACCTGCAGCCACCGGCGCAGCGGCAGCCGCCACGCCAGCAGGACCAGGAGGGTCACCGGGAAGACGAACGCGGTCAGCTCGCGCACGAGGTAGGCCCAGCCGAAGCAGAGCCCGGCGGCCAGGAACCACCAGGACGAGGCGGCGTCACCTGGGCGGCCGTCGGTCGGCCGGCGCTGGGCTGCCGCGACGAGCAGCGCAAGCCCGAGGGTGAAGAAGGCGGTCGACGGGATGTCGGGCAGCAGCTGCCAGCTCGTCATGCGCTCACTGCCGGCGCGGATCACCGTGTCCACGAGCACCGGATGGAAGATCAGCAGCATGGTCGCGGCGGCCGCCGTCCACCGCCCGAACAGCACGGTCCCGAGGTAGAACACCGCGACGACCAGCAGGATCCCGGTCAGGAACGGCCAGGCGTAGTAGGCGACCTGCCCGTAGCCGAACAGCTCCAGGAAGGCGCGGACCGGCAGCAGGTTGCCCAGTCTCAACGCGTGGTGGTCGAGCGCGCGGTTCGCATCGGGAAAGCTCGCCGCGTCGTTGAGGACGAAGATGCCGTCGTTCCACCGCGGGTGCGGCCTGACCTGAAACGTGACGACCAGATGGAGGGCGACCAGCCCGAGCCCGACCAGCCAGGTGGGGACGCGGTGTCTCACGGCTCCATGACGGTCGGCTCCGCCGGGACGTCGAGGTCGGCCCCGGTCGCTGCCCGGACGTCGTCCACGCCCACTCCCGGCGCCAGCTCGCGCAGCGCCAGCCCGCGGGCGGTGACGTCGACGACGGCCAGGTCGGTGATGACCCGGTCGACCACGGCCCGTCCCGTGTAGGGGAGCGAGCACTCCCGGACGATCTTGTGGGTGCCGTCCTTCGCGACGTGCTCCATCACGACGACCACCCGCTTCGCGCCGTGGACGAGGTCCATGGCTCCGCCCATGCCCTTGACCATCTTGCCGGGAATCATCCAGTTGGCCAGGTTGCCGGCGGCGTCCACCTGCAGCGCGCCGAGGACGGTCACGTCAATGTGGCCGCCGCGCACCATGGCAAACGAGTCGGCGGAGCTGAAGTACGAGCAGCCCGGAAGCTCCGAGACGGTCTCCTTACC
>JBOGDX010000654.1:0-1639 GCA_050743225.1 Actinomycetes bacterium
TCCGATGGTCATGACTCCGGCGCAGAAAGGGGCTCCCAATGGAGGTCCTCCTCGTAATTGCTGTCGTTGGCGGTGGTATCTACCTCTTCCGTCGTCTGCGGGCGCGTCCGGCTCATTGAGGCCCACCGACGGGCGCCCGCTCTCTAAGGAAGGAGCACCGTGATGTTGATGCGCTTCGATCCCTTCCGAGAGCTCGACCGCACCGCCGAGCAGCTCACCCAGCGGCTCACGTCGCCGAGCGTTCCGTTCGACGCAGTGCGCCGAGGGAACAAGGTCATCGTCAACTTCGATCTACCCGGCGTCGCCGAGAACTCCATCGACCTGACCGTCGAGCGCAACGTCCTTACCCTCAAGGCCGAGCGCGGGATCGATTGGCAGGACGACGACGAGGTCATCGCCAACGAGCGACGCCAGGGCACGTTCACCCGGCAGCTCTTCGTGGGCGACACCCTCGATACCAGCAAGGTCGAGGCGTCCTATGACCGGGGTGTCCTGACTGTGACGATCCCGGTTGCCGAGACGGCTCAGCCTCGCAAGGTCGCGATCGCGGGCACCGTGGGAAAGCCTGAAGCCATCCAGGCGGAGTCGACCGAGGCGACGGCCAGCGCCGCGCCCAGCGCCCCGGGCTAGCCGGTAGCACGGCGCCGATCGAGTACCCGTACCGCTTGGAGAAAGGGAGACCAATGGGGGCCAAGGAGAACCTGGAGCTCATCGAGGAGCTCCAGCAAGCAGCCCGTGATCGGGACTTCGACCGGTACGGCGCGTTGCTGACCGACGACGCAGTCTTCCGCATGGCCGGAGTGCCCGCCTCGATGGGTGGCGTGACGACCGGAAGGCAAGCGGTCGTCGACCAGTTCCGCGCAACAGCCGGCGACAGCACCTTCGCGCTGAAGCAGATGTTCGGCGACGACAAGCACGTGTGCGTGATCGGCAAGGTGGCCGCCGAACGATTCCCCGGCAACGCGTACCTCCAGGGCGCGGACCACCCGTACTCCACATACGAGTGCGTCGTGTACCGCATCGAGGGCGGCAGGGTTGCCGAGTCGACCGCCTACATCAACTGGCTCGACCCCTACGTCCAGGTCGGGCTGGTCGACGCCAGCAACCTCACCACCTGAGGCGGGAAGCATGGCGGACGAGCTGCCGGTGTGCGCGGTCTCCGAGCTCACCCCGGGCACGGTCACGGGCGCAGGCCACTACGCCGTAGGCAACGCGAGCGGCCGCCTGTTCGCCGTGAGCCGCAGGTGTCGTCACCTCGGCGCCGACCTCGCCGGCGGGTCCATCGACAAGCAGGGCTGTCTCGTGTGCCCCTGGCACGGCGCCAGGTACGACGTCGAGACCGGTCGGATGGTGCGCGGCCCGCAGGGCGTGTACGCGAAGGTCCCCGGTCTGGGCGCGGCCAACATCGCTCTGACACGAATCTTCCCGCTGCGTCGGGGGGAGGTCGTCGAGCGCGATGCCACCGTGTTCGTCCGCTGAACAGCGTCTCGCCTTACCCTGGCCGACAGGCGTCGTGGTGACGGCCTGACCCGCCGCCCGAACCCCTGACCTCCGGAACGACGTGGAGGCTGGCGTGACCGGCAGGGAAGCTTCGGGCAGCGACGAGGCCACGGTGGACGCCGTCGGCCCGGCTCAGCGC
>JBOGDX010000655.1:0-1628 GCA_050743225.1 Actinomycetes bacterium
GCTGGGCATCGCGCTGGCGACCGCACACGCCCCGGCGGGTGCCGGGCCGGGTGGCGGCTCCGGCGGAGCCCCGGATGCCGAGGACCCGGAGCGGGCCCGGATCGCGGCCCTGGTGACACTGGCCCAGCGGGGTGACCCGGAGGCCTTCGGGCAGATCTACGACGCCTACGTCGACTCCATCTACCGCTACCTCTACTACCGCGTCGGCTCGCACGCGCTGGCCGAGGACCTCACGTCCGAGACGTTCCTGCGCGCGCTGCGGCGCATCGACTCCTTCACGTGGCAGGGCAAGGACATCGGGGCGTGGTTCGTCACCATCGCGCGCAACCTGGTGACAGACCACGTCAAGTCGAGCCGGTTCCGGCTCGAGGTGACCACGGCCGACATGCTGGACGCCGACCGCGCAGACGATGGCATCGAGGAGGAGGTCATCGGGCGCCTGCAGAGCGCGGCGCTGCTCGACGCGGTGCGACAGCTCAAGGCCGAGCAGCAGGAGTGCATCGTGCTGCGGTTCCTGCAGGGCCTGTCGGTCGCGGAGACGTCGAAGGTGATGAAACGCAGCGAGGGGGCCGTGAAGCAGCTGCAGCTGCGAGCCGTCCGCGCGCTGGCCAAGCTGCTTCCCGAGCAGGGTGCCGACGGTCCGGCGGCGCAGGCGTCATGAGCAGGCCCGGGCGGCCCGTAACCGTCGTGATCTCCCGTCGTTGTCAGGGCGGTCCAGGGGCGTCCGGACGACGCACCCGACGAGGCCCGGAACGAGACGAACGAGGGGGTGCTGGGGGTTGAGCCTGCTCACCGACGTGACCAGCGCCTTGCCGGGCCGCGGCCGGCGCGAGGCCGATGAGTTCGCGGCGCTGCTGGACGGGGGCCGCATGGCACCCGACAACGACCTGGCGGCCCTGGTGCTGCTCGCCCGCGGCCTCGTGCCGACCGAGCATTCTCCGACCGCCGACTTCAAGGCCGGTCTGCGCGAGCGGCTTGTCGCCGAGGCGAGCGGGCGCACACCGCTGGTCCCGGCAGCCCGCGGCGACGCCCCGGCCCGACCCCGGCCACGGCTGCGTCACGCCGTCGCCACCATCGCCCTGGCGTCGGTGGTCACCGGAGCCGGCGCGGCGGTCGCGAGCACGCGGGCCCTGCCGGGTGACACGCTGTACGGCCTCAAGCGGCAGATCGAGAACGTGCAGCTCGCGCTGGCCGGGTCGGACCTCGAGCGCGGTCGCGAGCTGCTGCAGCAAGCCGACGCCCGCCTGGACGAGGCTGAGGCTCTCGCGTCGTCCTCGGAGGTCGGCGAGCCCGAGACACAACGCGCCCTCGCGACCGCACTGGGCGACATGCAGCTGGCCACCGACCGCGGCGTCCGGGCGCTCACCGACTCCTACCGGGAGACCGGCGACACCGAGCCGATGCTGCTGCTCGACCGCTTCGTCGTCGACCAGCGGGAGCGGCTCGAGGACCTCCTCGCGCTGCTCGACCCCGCGCTGCGGGCCCGCATCCTGGCGAACGTCGACGCGCTGACCCGGACCGCGGCCCGGGCCCAGGCCATGCTCGCCCCCCTGGCCACCGGGTCGGGGCCGGCCGTCGGCGGTCACGCAGCGGGCGACGGGTGGGCCGTCGGCCGCCTCCTCACCGTC
>JBOGDX010000656.1:0-1626 GCA_050743225.1 Actinomycetes bacterium
GATCACCGCGGCACGGCCGCCGGGCTTGAGCAGCCGCAGGAAGAGCGCGAGGAAGAGCAGCTCGGTCTTCTTTGTCTTCACGATGCGCTGGAGGCCCTTGGAGGTCGCTTCGTAGTCCAGGGATCCAGCGAAGGGCGGGTTGGCGAGGATGAGGGTGTACTTGTCGGCGTCTCCGGCGGTTCCCTCGGAGAGGGAGTCGCGATAACGGATGTCGGGGGACTCGATGCCGTGCAGCAGCATGTTCATGCTGCCAATGCGCAGCATCGTGGAGTCGAAGTCGTAGCCGTGGAACATCGACTGGTGGAAGTGGCTCCGCTGTTTGTCGTCGAGCAGCGCGCCACCGTGGGTCTCACGGACGTACTCGCTCGCTGCGACGAGGAAGCCGCCCGTGCCGCACGCCGGATCGCAGATCTCGTCGGACGGCCGCGGTGCGGTCATCTTGACCATCAGCTCGATGATGTGGCGCGGCGTACGGAACTGGCCGTTCACGCCGGCTGACGCGATCTTGGAGAGCAGGTACTCGTACAGGTCGCCGTTGGTGTCGCGGTCAGCCATCGGGATGTCGTCGAGCATGTCGACGACCTTCGACAGCAGCGCCGGGGTCGGGATTGTGAAGCGTGCGTCCTTCATGTGCTCGCTGTAGGTGGTGCCGTCACCAAGGCCCCTCAGGAACGGGAACACCTCGTCGGCGATGGTCTTGTGCATCACCTCGGGCGAGGTGTTCTTGAACTGGCCCCACCGCAGGTGTGCCTGGCCGGGGAGGAACACCGGGCTCTCGACGTCGGTCTTGGTGACGCGGGCCTTCTTCTCGGCCAACGTCTGGATGTCATCGAGGCGACGGATGAAGAGCAAGTAGGTGATCTGCTCGATGACCTCTAGCGGGTTGCTGATGCCGCCGGACCAGAAGGCGTCCCAGACGCGGTCGATCTTGCTCTTCAGCTCCCCGGTAATCACAGAGGCAACTCTAGTGACGGATGGGCCTATTGTGGCGGACATGGGCGACCGCCTGCCGCCCGGGCCGTCCCCGCAGCCTTTCAGGATGCCCGAAGGCTCCGACAGCCTTGTCGCGCTAGCCGATTAGTCCGAATTTCTCCGCGAACCCGAGAACGTGTGGGCACGGCTGTGGCTTGCCGCATGCGGCAGAAGCCACCGGAGCGTCAGCGGCGACCGTTTGGTTTGCAGTCTTCCAGTGGGCCAAGAGGAGTTCACGGTCTGTTGAAAGCTCCAGTGCTGCAACGTCTTCAACGGACGCCTCCGCGAGGAGCCCGTCGATGCGGTCGAGGACCAACTCGTGGATGTCCTTATGTGGCGTTCCCATGTGGCCCAGCATCCCAGAGCACCTGATGAGTGCATTCAAGGCTTGGCCACTCGGCTCTTCGTCACGGCCATTGGGGGTAGGACCAACCTCAACCCCCTGGAGCCGACCATGACCGATGACACCACCCGCGACCCCGAGCGTATCGACGCGCTGTTGACCATCGAGGAGGTCGCCGAGCTGCTGCGGACGGAGCCCCCCGCCATCCCCGACCGGGTCCGCAGCCTCCTGGAACGGCTGCGGGGGTACGAGAGCGAGCTCGGAAAGATCGGCGCCGCGCAACGGGCCGACCTGATCGAGCAGATCGCGGG
>JBOGDX010000657.1:0-1617 GCA_050743225.1 Actinomycetes bacterium
GACCTGCACTACCGCGACCACCCACCCGGCACCATCCAGGACGGCGTCACTGATCCGCTCGAGACCGTCATCGACTGCCTGCGTGACATGTCGTTGCAGGTGGCCCTGTGCGTCGGCGACTCCGCACTGCGGACGGGCAAGGTCAACCGCGATGAACTGATGGCTCGGGCTGCGACCCTGCGCGGTCCCGGTTCCGCCCAGGTGAGGACCAGAGCTGCGCTCCTCGACGGTCGCGCCGCCAACGCGTTCGAGTCGTCGTGCCGGGCCATCCTCATCGAGGCCGGGATTTTCGGCTTCGAGCCGCAGGTCGCCATCCGGCACCGGCGGCAGTGGGTAGGCCGGGTCGATCTCGCCAATTGCATCCTGAAGATCGTGATCGAGTGCGACGGGTTCGAGACCCACGGTGGCCGGGATGCGTTCGTGAAGGACCTGGTGCGCTTCACGATGCTGGTGTCCGGCGGCTGGCGGCCCCTGCGGTTCACCTGGGAGCAGGTGATGTTCCGACCTGAGTGGGTGCTCGAGCGGATCCAGGACACGATCACGGAGGCGGAGACAGGTGCCGGTGCGCTCAAGACGGCGCAACGGCCTGGAAAGCCGGCGCGCAGGGCAGCCTGAGGCCATTCCGCCGTCTTTGACGCACCGCTGCCCGAGACGGCGAGCGGAGGTTCAGCGCGGGTGGCCGAGCTCGTCGTCGAGGCCCTGCTCGATGGCGTAGCGCACCAGCTCGACCCGGTTGTGCATCTGCAGCTTGTTCAGGGTGTTCTGCACGTGGTTCTGCACGGTCCGGTGCGACAGCGTGAACCGCGCCGCGATCTCCTTGTAGGACAGGCCCTTCGCCACAAGCCGCAGCACCTCGGTCTCGCGCTCGGTGAGCTTGGGCGCGGGCGGCCCGGACGAGACCGGTGCCGTCGAGAGCCGGCGGTACTCCCCCAGCACCAGCCCGGCCAGCCCCGGCGTGAACACGGCCTCGCCCACCGCGGTGCGGGACACGGCGTCCAGCAGCTCGGCCCGCGACGCCGACTTCACGAGGTAGCCGGTCGCACCGGCCTTGACGGCCTCCAGCACGTCGGCGTGCTCACCGCTCGCCGAGAGCACGAGGACCCGCAGCGACGGGTTGGCGGCGACCAGGGAGCGGGTGACCTCGACGCCGGAGAGCACCGGCAGCTGCAGGTCCAGCACGACGACGTCGGGCCGTGCGGCGGGCGCCCGGCGTACGGCCTCACCGCCGTCGCCCGCGGTCGCCACCACCTCGAACCCGCCCTCGGTGAGGTCGCGCGCCACACCCTCCCGCCACATCGGGTGGTCGTCGACCACCATCACCCTCGTCATCTCGGCACCCTCAGCTCGACCTCGGTCCCGGCGCCGGGCGCCGACTCGACGGCCATCGTGCCGCCCAGGTCGCGCACCCGGCCCTCGATCGAGGCCGCCACGCCGAGCCTGCCCTCCTCCCGGGCCTCGGTGAGCCGGGACGGCGTGAACCCGCGACCGTCGTCGCGCACGCTGACGACCACGTCGTCCCCGTCGTCCTCGAGCAGCACCCAGGCACGGGCGGCCTCGCCGGCGTGGGCGGCGACGTTGGCGAGCGCGGCACCCACGGCCGCGGCGACCTCGCGGGCT
>JBOGDX010000658.1:0-1614 GCA_050743225.1 Actinomycetes bacterium
GGTAGGTGGCGTCGGACCGGTTGACGTCCAGCGGCAGCACGGCGATGCCGAACTGGCGGGCGTCGTCGAGGATGAGCCGCTTGGGGTACATGCCCGGGTCGTGGGTGAGCACCCCGGCCAGGAACGCCGCCGGGTGGTGCGCCTTCAGCCACGCCGACTGGTAGGTCGGCAGCGCGAACGCTGCCGCGTGGGCCTTGCAGAACCCGAACGACGCGAAGGCCTTGAGCACCTCCCAGACCCGCTCGACCGTCGGGACGTCGTAGCCGCGGGCCAGCGCCCGCGGCCGCAGCCACACCTCCACCTCGGGCTGCCCGTCGGGGGCGCCGAGGGCCCGGCGCACCTCGTCGGCCTCGGCCAGCGTGCAACCGGTGAACGTCGAGATGATCTGCAGCACCTGCTCGTGGAAGACGACGACGCCGCACGTCTCCTCCAGCGCGTAGCGCAGGTCGTCGTGGAGGTACTCGGGCTCGGCCCAGCCCTGCCGGGCCTTGAGGAACGGCGTGACCATGTCGCTCTTCACCGGACCCGGTCGGAACAGCGAGATGTCGGTGATGAGGTCGCCGAACGTCTCGGGCCCGAACTTGCCGACCAGCTCGCGCTGGCCGGGCGACTCGATCTGGAACATGCCGAGGGTGCGGGTCGACTGGATCAGAGCGAACGTGTCGGGGTCGTCGAGCGGCACCTGGGCCTGGTCGTCCAGGTCGATGGGCTCCCCACCGTCGACCCGCACGACCTCGTCCACGGCGTAGGCCATCGCGGACTGCATCCGGATGCCGAGCACGTCGAGCTTGAGCAGCCCGAGCTCCTCGACGTCGTCCTTGTCGAACTGGCTCATCGGGAAGCCGAGCCAGCTCGCCTCGACCGGGGTGCGGTCGAGCAGCGTGGTGTCGGACAGCAGCACGCCGCACGGGTGCAGCGCGACGTGCCGAGGCAGCCCGTCGAGCCGCTCGACCAGCCGGAACAGGAGATCAAGGCCACCCTCACCGTGTTGTCCGAGCCGCGAGGCGCGCAGCTCGGGCAGCTCCTGCAACGCGTTGTGCACGTCGCGCGCCCGGATGTGCGGGAAGGCCTTGGCGATCTGGTCGATCTCGCCGGGCGGCATGCCGAGCGCCGCGCCGACGTCGCGGATCGCGTGCCGCACCCGGTAGGTGTCCATCATCGAGACGCAGGCGACGCGCTCGCCGCCGAACCGGTCGAGGATCCGCTCGTAGACCTCGGTGCGACGGGCCGACTCGACATCGATGTCGACGTCGGGCAGCGCCTCGCGCAGCGGGGACAGGAACCGCTCCATGAGCAGCCCGTGGCGCATCGGGTCGACCCCGGATATGCCGAGCAGGTAGTTGACCAGGCTGCCCGCCCCTGACCCGCGGGCGGCCACGCGGACCCCCATGTCGCGGATCAGGTCGACGACGTCGGCGACGGTGAGGAAGTACGACGGGTAGCCGAGCTTCTCGATGACCCCCATCTCCTCCTCGAGCCGGTTGCGGACAGCGCTGGTGGCGGCCATCGCCCGCCGGCCGAGCCCGGCCTCGCACCGCTCCCGCAGCATCGCCTGCGCCGCCGCCAAGTTGGCCGCCGCCGAGTTGTCAGACCCTGAACCGGTCATTGACCGTC
>JBOGDX010000659.1:0-1608 GCA_050743225.1 Actinomycetes bacterium
GGCTGGCCGACGAATCCCGGCTCAGCCCGGCCGAGGCCGCCGAGCTCACCGACCACCCCGCCAGACCCCGGAGGAGCAGCAGCTGATGGAGACCGCCGAGATCAAGCGTCGGTGGTTGGACTTCTTCCGCGAGCGCGGCCACACGGTCGTGCCGAGCGCGTCGCTGCTGCTGGACGACCCGAACCTGCTGTTCGTCAACGCCGGCATGGTGCCTTTCAAGCCGTACCTGCTCGGGCAGGAGACACCGCCCTACAAGCGGGCCACCAGCGTGCAGAAGTGCCTGCGGACCCTCGACATCGACGAGGTGGGCAAGACCAGCCGGCACGGCACGTTCTTCCAGATGAACGGCAACTTCTCGTTCGGCGACTACTTCAAGGAAGGCGCCATCGAGCTCGCGTGGGAGCTCGTGACCCGGCCGCAGTCCGACGGCGGCTTCGGCTTCGACGAGTCGGTCCTCTACGCGAGCGTCCTCGCCGACGACGACGAGGCCGCCGGTCTGTGGAAGAAGGTGGCCGGGCTGCCCGACGACCGGATCGTGCGGCTTGGCACCAAGGACAACTACTGGTCGATGGGCGTGCCCGGTCCCGGGGGGCCGTCCAGCGAGATCCTGATCGACCGGGGTCCGCAGTTCGGCGCCGACCGCGACTGGGACGCGGGCGACCGCTACATGGAGTTCTGGAACCTCGTGTTCATGCAGGACGAGCTCAGCGCTGTCCGCAGCAAGGAGGACTTCGACGTCGCGGGTCCGCTGCCGAAGAAGAACATCGACACCGGCATGGGCCTCGAGCGGGTCGCCTACCTGTTGCAGGGCGTCGACAACCTGTACGAGATCGACGAGGTCTTCCCGGTCCTGGACCGTGCGGCCGACATGGCCGGAAAGAAGTACGGCGCCGACCACACCGACGACGTCCGGCTGCGTGTGGTCGCCGACCACGTGCGCAGCGCCATGATGCTGGTCAACGACGGCGTCACCCCGGGCAACGAGGCACGAGGGTACGTGCTGCGCCGGCTGCTGCGCCGGGTCGTGCGGTCGATGCGGCTGCTCGGAGTCGACGAGCCGGTGCTGCCGGAGCTGCTGCCGGTCAGCCGCGATGCGATGGCACCGTCCTACCCGGAGCTCGCGGCCGGCTTCGGTCGGATCAGTCAGATCAGCTATGCGGAGGAGGACGCCTTCCGGCGCACTCTCGCCAGCGGCACCACGATCCTCGACACCGCGGTGCGGGAGGCCAAGGCCACTCAGGGCACGGCCCCCAGGCTGTCCGGAGACCGGGCCTTCCAGCTGCACGACACTTACGGCTTCCCGATCGACCTCACCCTCGAGATGGCCGCCGAGCAGGGTGTGCAGGTCGACGAGGACGGCTTCCACCGGCTGATGCGCGAGCAGCGCGAGCGCGGCAAGGCGGACGCGCAGGCACGCAAGAGCGGTCACGTCGACCTCTCCGCGTACCGCTCGCTGTTGGACATGGGCGGTGCCACGACCTTCACTGGGTACGACGAGGTCGTCACCGAGGGGAAGGTCGTCGGGCTGCTCGTCGGCGGCTCCGCATCGGGGGCGGCCGCCGAGGGTGACGAGCTCGAGCTCGTTCTCGACCGTACGGCCTTCTACGC
>JBOGDX010000660.1:0-1604 GCA_050743225.1 Actinomycetes bacterium
GCGTGAGGGCCACATGACGCGCGTCGCGGTGATGGGGACCGGTTCCTGGGGAACCGCCTTCTCGATGGTGCTCGCTGACGCTGGCAACGACGTCGTGCTCTGGGGACGGCGCGGGGAGGTCGTCCGGTCGATCGAGGAGTTCCACCAGAACCCCGACTACCTGCCGGGCATCGTCGTCCCGGACCCGGTGTCGGCAACTACCGACCCAGCCGCCGCCGTGGCCGGGGCCGAGGTCGTCGTGCTCGCGGTCCCCTCCCAGACGCTGCGGGCGAACCTGTCGACGTGGTCGACCCTGCTTCCCGACGGCTGCGTCCTGGTCAGCCTCATGAAGGGCATCGAGCTCGGAACGACGCTGCGCATGAGCGAGGTCATCGCCGAGGTGACCGGAGCGGGAGCCGAACGGATCGCCGTGGTGTCGGGCCCGAACCTGGCGAAGGAGATCGCCGCCCGGCAGCCGGCCGCGTCCGTGGTGGCCTGCACGGACGAGGCGGTCGCCGAGAAGCTGCAGCAGGTCTGCTCGACCCCGGTGTTCCGGCCCTACACCAACACCGACGTGGTGGGTGTGGAGGTCGGCGGCGCCGTGAAGAACGTGATAGCGCTGGCCGTCGGGATGGCCAAGGGCATGGGCATGGGCGACAACTCGCAGGCGTCGATCATCACCCGCGGCCTCGCCGAGATCACCCGGCTCGGGATGGCGCTCGGAGCCGACGCCTCCACCTTCGCCGGGCTGGCCGGCGTGGGCGACCTGGTCGCAACCTGCATGTCACCGTTGTCGCGCAACCGGACGTTCGGCGAGAACCTCGGCCGAGGGATGTCGCTCGACGAGGTGGTGGCCGCGACCCGACAGACCGCGGAGGGCGTGAAGTCGGCCGAGTCGATCCTTGCCCTGGCCGGCCACCATCACGTGGACATGCCGATCGTCGAGCACGTCGTCGCCGCGGTGCACGACGGCTTGCCGCCGGCCGACATCGTCCGGCGGATCATGAGCCGCACGACGAAGTCCGAGACCGGCTGACCCGGGCCGGCAGCTAGGTCAGGCCGGCGTCGAGGGCGGACGCCAGGTCGGACCAGAGGTCGTCGACATCCTCGATGCCGACCGACAGCCGCAGCAGCGTCTCCGGCACCTCCGGGCTCTCACCCGGCCAGCGACGCCGGCGCTCGAGGCTGGACTCGACCCCGCCGAGGCTCGTCGCGTGGACCCACAGCTCCGTCGACTCGGCAACCTTCTGGGCGACCATGGCGTCGCCGTGCAGCACGACGCTCACCATCGCCCCGAAGCCTGGGTGGTGAACGTCGCGGACGGCCGCGTGGGACGCGAGCCGGCGCGCCAGCTCCGCGGCGTTGGCCGACGCTCGTTCGACGCGCAGGTACAGGGTCCGCAGGCCGCGCAGCGCCAACCATGACTCGACCGGCCCGGGCACCGAGCCGTGCACGCTCCTGTAGGCCACGAGACGATCCGCGACCTCCGCGTCGTCAGCCACCGCCACGCCGCCGAGCACGTCCGAGTGGCCGGACAGGTACTTCGTCGCGCTGTGCACGACGACATCGGCCCCGGTCGCCAGCGGCCTCTGCAGGATCGGGGTGGCGAACGTGTTGTCGACGAC
>JBOGDX010000661.1:0-1603 GCA_050743225.1 Actinomycetes bacterium
GTGTGGAACGGCTCTGACGACCCCGGTCGCGCGCAAGCTGGGTCGCTGCGAGGACTGCCCGTCCTCCTTCGACGAGGAGCTGTTCGACCGGTTGCGCGAGTGGCGGGCCGGCCAGGCGAAGGAGCAGTCCGTTCCGGCGTACGTCGTGTTCACCGACGCGACGCTCACCGCCTTGGCGGAGGCCCGCCCGCGCACCGAGAGCCAGCTGCTCGCCGTCTCGGGGGTGGGCCGGACGAAGCTCGACCGGTACGGCGCCGACGTGCTCCGGATCTGCGCCGGGACGGTGCCCGACGCGGCGCCGTAGGCCACCCGCGGCGACTTTTCGTCAGTAGTCAAAAAAAGGATTGCACCTGACGGCGAGCCCCTCTAGTCTTCCCAGCAATGGGGCAGCAGACCGGCGCGCCCGCGCGAGAGCAGAGCAGGAGGTGACCACGGTGGAGATCACCGCGACCCCGTCGATGACGGCGTTCCTGCCTGCCCTGCCCGTGGTCTGCCACGGCGCTGCGCTCGGTGGGACGTGGACCGCATACGGCGACGTGACGCGGGGCGTTGTTGCCCTGGCGCCGCTGTTCGCCGAGGTCCAGGGGACAGGTGTGTCCATCGCGATGCGCAACCGGACCACCACCCCCAAGGCCACCGCACTGCTCCCGATCAGCGATGTCGTCGTGTTCGACGGTCTCGCGGGGATCCGCTCCTGGAGCCCACCGGTGTAGGACACGCTCCTCACCGGCACCTCCAAGGCCGCGGAACCCGACATCCGGGATCCGCGGCCTTTTCGTTGTCCGCCACGGCGCCGGCCCCACAGGGACAGCGCCCGACCAACCGCCAACCAGTCGACCGACTCGGCCGGCTGAACCGGAAGACAGACAGAAGAAAACGGAGGTGACACCCATGCAGCTCGCGACCTACGACCGTGAGTCCGCCGGAGCGGGAGACCACGTCGACGCCGCCCTGACGGCACTGACGACCCTCACCCGCCTGTCGGCGCTCACCGAGCGGGTCATCGACGAGCAGCTTCCCTGCCGGGTCAACGACCCGGAGCTGTTCTTCGCCGACTCGCCCGACGACGTCGAGTTCGCCAAGACCCTCTGCGCGACCTGTCCCGCTCGCCTGGACTGCCTCAACGGCGCACTCGAGCGCCGCGAGCCCTGGGGCGTCTGGGGTGGCGAGTGGTTCGTCCAGGGAGTCGTGGTCCCGCGGAAGCGTCCGCGTGGCCGTCCCCGCAAGTCCGAGGTCGCGGCATGAGAACCCCACGAAAGCGCTCGCTGCGCTTGCGCTTCCGCGGGGACCTCTCATGACCGCCCGGGTGACCGACGTAGCCGCCGGTCCGGTCCCGGTCATCGCACCGACCTCACCCGACCACCAGACACACATCCTGAACAGGAGCACTGAGATGCAACTCATGCATGAGGAACTGGCGCGGGCCCATCTGGCCATGCGTCACGAGGAGGCGGTCCGCCAGGTGCGGGCCCACCGTCTCGTCGCCGCCCGTCGGGCGTCGCGACGGGCGGAGCAGGCCGCACTGCGCGCCCGCCGCCTTCTCGCCCTCGCCGTCGTGCGGTGACCCCGGTCACGCACGATCCGGAGGGGCACGGGAGCAGGG
>JBOGDX010000662.1:0-1587 GCA_050743225.1 Actinomycetes bacterium
GGCTCAGCCGTCTGCAGCGCCGCCGTGGCTGCCCGCACCAGCCACGCGTTCACCGACCGCCCCTGCCGCGATGCCGCCTCCTCTACCTGGACCTTCAGCGCGTCCGACAGCCGCAGATTGATCCTCGTGCTCGGTCCCGCGTCGGTGTCGCTCGTGGTCGACCCGGGCGTCCCGCCTGCGTCGAACGAGCGCACAGCCGGGCTGTCATCGGTCTCCGGCACGGCGACGACGCCTGGCTCGGTCGGCGGCGCCTGCACCGCGAAGCTCGGCTCGCCACCCCTCAGACGCAGCTCCACGGACCCCGGTGCGAGCTCGACGGTGATCTCCCCGGCCGCGACCGACAGGGCGTCGAGCAGCGCAAGCCGCACGGCCGCCTCCAGCGGAGCCACCAGGCGTTCGGCCAGCGCGCGCGCATCCTCGCCGCCGGCCTCGGCAGCCACCCCAAGCTGTCGCGTGATGTCGTCCACGTATCGATCCAGGTGCATGGTGCCACTATGGCACCACATTGGCTCCATGACAAGCGTCAGAGTGGCTCAGCTTGTGGGTGCCGGTCGGCCGTTCACCCACCTGGGTGTTCGGTCGTGCGTCGCCGTCGCGCCCGGCGACCGTCGAGCAGCGCGGCACGCTTCGCGGATAGGGGGCGCCACGCCGCCTGTTGGAACGCCAGCGTGGCCCAGCCGGCCAGCGCCATCCCGGACACGTTCAGCACCAGCTGGAGACCGCTGCCCGCGACCTCGTCCCACGCTCCGAAGGCCAGGCCCAGTGCCAGGTTGCCCGATGCGGGGACCGTGGTCACCGAGATGAACACGCCCGACAGTCCGCCGACCTTCGCCGAGGTCAGCGACAACACTCCGGCAGCGGCCGCGACGATGGCGACGATGAACGACCACTTGTCCGGTGAGTAGATGAAGTCGGTCTCCGGACGCCGCCCGGCCACGTCAGCGAGTTCGATCCACCCGATGGACCGGGCAGTCAGCGCCAGCAGTGTTGCGATCACGATCGAGACGCCGAAGCCGATGAGCAGGGTCCGCAGCGCCCGCCCGAAGAGTGTCTTGCGGCGTCGGACCAGCGCCAGCCCGAGCGCCGCGATGGGCACGAACTCTGGGCCCAGCACCATCGCGCCGATGACGAGGACCTGCGAGTCCAGGATGATCGCGATGCTGGCGATGACCGTGGCCAGCGACATGAAGCTCAGGTAGGTCCAGTTCAGCTCCGAGTCCTCGTAGGCGCGCTGGGTCACGTCGGCCCACACGACCGCGTCCGCGCTGCTGCCGGGCGTGCGCCGCTCCGCGTCGAACCCGGGCTGTGAGAGCCACGTGCGGACGGGTTCGACGTGGAGGGTGCCCTGCTCGTGCACTCCTAGAGCTCGGAGCCGGTCGACGGCCTGGTTCGCCCCTTCGCGAGCTACGTCGGCGAGAACCACGTCGCCTTCGGGGCGCAATGACGCGCCACGCAGCACCGCGAGGCTGCTGACCGCGGGGTCACCCTCGAGCATGTCGACAACCGCATCGGCGAGCGCGCTGGTGGTCGTGATCCGCAGGTGCAGCACCCGCACATACTGACGCATCGTGGCTCGCGCCGATCGCC
>JBOGDX010000663.1:0-1580 GCA_050743225.1 Actinomycetes bacterium
GGGCCAGGTCAGCCCGTCCGCTCTGGCGCGGGCGCTGCCCTCGTGCCGCGGCCTTCCGGTGCTCGCATGGGACCGTGGCGCCCCCGCGGAGGTGCCCGATGATGCGGTGCGGGCAGTCCTCGAGGCCGCTCGACGATCGCACGACCTGGTCGTCGCGGACCTGCCGAGGCGGCTGGACCCGGCTGCGCAGATCGTCGCTGCAGGCAGCGATCTGGTCCTGCTCGTGGTGCCCGCGGAGGTGCGCGCCGCCGCCGCGGCCGCCCGCGTGGCGTCCTCGGTCGGCCTGGTGACGGCGGATCTTCGGATCGTCGTGCGCGGCCCGGCCCCCTCCGGACTCACCGGGACCGACGTTGCGGCGTCGCTCGGCCTGCCTTTTGCCGGCTGGCTTCGCCCCGAGCCCGGGCTCGCCGCCGTGCTGGAGCGAGGTGAGGCCCCGGCCGGCACCGGCCGAGGCCCACTGGCCGACCTGTGCGGGCAGCTGCTCGACGGCGTCCTCGGCGGTCGTGAGGTGGCGGCGTGACGCCGCACCGGGCAGTGGCCCAGCTTCCGGCCGGGTTGGTCGAGCGCGTCGCAGACCGGGTTGTGCGGGGCGACCGCCCGCTGACACCCGACACAGTGGCCGCTGCGGTTCGGGCAGAGGGATCGGTTGTCGACGGCCGGACCGTGCTGGCGCTGGTCGCCGCAGTCCGGTCCGAGCTCACGGGCGCCGGCCCGCTCGACGACCTGCTCGCGGAGCACGAGGTCAGCGACGTCCTGGTCAACGGACCGGGCGAGGTGTGGGTCGACCGCGGCCGCGGGCTGGAGCCCACGTCGGTCCGGTTCCCCGACGAAGCGGCGGTCCGGCGGCTGGCCCAGCGGCTGGCGGCCTCGGCTGGTCGTCGGCTGGACGTGGCCCAGCCCGCGGTCGACGCCCGGTTGGCCGACGGCACCCGGTTGCACGCTGTCCTGCCTCCGGTGAGCCCGACCGGGGCGCTGATCAGCCTCCGCGTCTCACGGCGTCGCACGTTCTCCCTCGACGAGCTCGTCGACCGTCGGACCGTCACGACCGGCCTCGCCGACGTCTTGCGCGCAATCGTGCGGGCGCGCGCGTCGTTCCTCGTCACCGGCGGCACCGGCACGGGGAAGACGACGCTGCTCTCCACCCTGCTCTCGGAGGTGGACCCGCGGGAGCGGCTCGTCCTCGTCGAGGACTCCGGTGAGCTGAGGCCCGTCCATCCGCACGTGGTTCGCCTGGAGGCACGAGCGGCCAACGTCGAGGGTCGCGGGGAAATCGACCTGCGGTGGCTGGTGAGACAGGCCCTGCGGATGCGGCCGGACCGGCTGGTCGTCGGCGAGGTGCGCGGCGCGGAGGTCGTCGACCTGCTGGCCGCGCTCAACACCGGTCACGACGGTGGCAGCGGAACGGTGCACGCCGGTGCCTGTCAGGCACTGCCGGCGCGGGTGGAGGCGCTCGCGCTGGCCGCGGGACTGGGCCGCGATGCCGCGCACAGCCAGCTCGCCGCCGGGGTCGACGTGGCGGTCCACCTGGCCCGTGGCGGTGACGGCAGGCGGCGGGTGGCCGAGATCGGGACGCTCGGCCG
>JBOGDX010000664.1:0-1576 GCA_050743225.1 Actinomycetes bacterium
GAACAGCGCCGGGTCGTCCGACCAGTCGACGATGTCGATCTTCTCGCCGTGCAGCTCGGCCATGACCGCCCGGGCCCGGGCGCCCATCGGCCCGATGCACGCGCCCTTCGCGTTGACGCCGGGCCGGTTGGAGCGCACTGCGATCTTCGTCCGGTGCCCGGCCTCGCGCGCGATGGCCGCGATCTCGACGGTGCCGTCGGCGATCTCGGGCACCTCCAGTGCGAACAGCTTGCGCACCAGGTTGGGATGGGTGCGCGACAGGGTGATCGACGGGCCTCGCAGCCCCTTGCGCACCTGGACGACGTAGCAGCGCAGCCGGCTCCCGTGTTGGTACGACTCACCCGGCACCTGCTCGGGTGCCGGCAGCACGGCCTCGATCCGCCCGAGGTCGACGAAGACGTTCCGCGGGTCCTTTCCCTGCTGGATGACACCGGAGACGATGTCGCCCTCCTTGCCGGCGAACTCGCCGAACATCTGCTCGTCCTCGGCGTCGCGCAGTCGCTGGAGGATGACCTGCTTCGCGGTGGTCGCGGCGATGCGTCCGAAGCCGGTGGGAGTGTCGTCCCACTCGCGCAGCAGGTTGCCGTCGTCGTCGGTCTCCGCCGCCCACACCGTCACGTGACCGTTCTTACGGTCCAGCTCGACCCGGGCCGTCGGCTGGTGGCCCTCCGTCCGCTGGTAGGCGATCAGCAGCGCCGACTCGATGGCCTCGACGAGCAGCGAGAAGGAGATCTCCTTCTCCCGCTCCAGACTCCGGAGTGCGCTCATGTCGATGTCCATCGCTCAGCGCTCCTCGCCGTCGACGCCGGCCGGGGCCGGGTCGCCGACCTTCGCTCGGTTGAACTCGACCTGCACCCGGGCGGTTGTCACATCTGCCCACGGGATCGGGGTCAGGACGCCGTCCACCTCGAGGGTCACCGCCTCGATGCCGACGTCGGCGATGCGGCCCACCGCGGTGCTGCCGTCGGCGAGCGAGGCCTTGACCAGACGGGTCCGCGCGCGGCGCCAGTGCCGCGGCTCGGTCAGCGGCCGGTCGACGCCGGGGGACGTCACCTCGAGCACGTACGGCGCGCCCCCCATGGCATCCGAGTCGTCGAGGGCCGTCGAGACCGCCGTGCTGACCTCCGCGACCGTGTCCAGCCCTACCCCGCCGTCCTGGTCGACCACCACGCGCAGCATCCGGCGCTTCCCCGCAGGAGTCACGACGACGTCCTCGAGGTCCAGGCCCTTCGCGGACACGACCGGTCCGAGCAGGCCGAGCAGAGACTCGCGGTCCGATCCTCGTGGCACGTCGGACCCTCCTCGCTCTGCTGTTGTCAGGCCGTGCACGCACGGCCGGTGTGATGCCCGTGCACCCCGACGATAGCGGGCGCGGCGCGTGCGATCATCAGCAGATGACGCGGCCAGTGCCTCGGCTGCCGAGCCGGCGCGAGGTGCTGGCGGGCGGCGGCCTCCTCGCGCTCAGCGGCTGTCTGGCCGCTGAGGAGCCGACGCCGAGCCCGACCGTGCCGCCGGAGGTGCGGCTGCGCGCTCGCGTCGCGGGCGAGGTCGAGCAGCTCCACGCGCGGTACGACGC
>JBOGDX010000665.1:0-1574 GCA_050743225.1 Actinomycetes bacterium
CGGCGGGACCTTGTGCAGCATCGCGGTCCAGCCGACCAGGTCGGCCGTCGCGACCTCGTGGGTCGGCGGCCCGGACTGCGCGCCCAACCAGGACAGGGCCGTCTTGAGGCGCTCGTCGGTGAAGAGCTCGTCGAGGAGCTGGTCGCCCGGCTGGAGGAACTGCCGCGACATCTCCAGGCCGCCGACGGCCGCGGCCTTTCCCGCCCCCCACAGGTGCCGGCCCAGCCGACCCGCGGTCGGCAGGTCCTGGAACGCGGCGAAGACGGCGTCGTTGCGGGCCCCCCAGTCGGTGGCGAAGCCGTGGTAGGCATCGGCGTCGCGGTCGCAGCAGACCGCGGCGATCGACCGGCACGTGGCGTCCAGGTCAACGTGGAACGTGATCGCCTGCTGCTCGCCCGGCGGCCCGAAGGCGCGAAGCCCCACGGGTCCATGTCGAGGTACGTCAGGCCGCACTCGTGCAGGCGCAGGTCCTCCACGATGCCGGTGTGGCGGATCATGATGTGCGCGCTGGACCCACGGTCGACGAGGTAGCCGGGCCAGCGCTCCACCGTCGAGACGGCGCCGCCGAGCACGGTGTCGCGTTCGACGACCTCGACGTCCAGACCCGCCCGCGCCAGGTAGCAGGCGGAGACCAGCGCGTTGTGGCCGCTGCCGACCACGACGACGTCCCGGCCGGCGACCACCCGCCGGAGTCTAGGTCCGCGTCGGGCGGACGCTATCGGTGGCGACGCCGTGGCTGTCGATCGCCTCGGCCAGCACGAGCCGGTCCGCCCGGCGGTGCTCCGGGTCGACGAACGCGTTGACCTCGTCCCGCCACGTCGTGTCGACGACGGACACCGAGCCGTCCCGCCAGTGCAACCGGACCGCCCGGGCCTGCGGTGGTGCGAGCCCCGCCACGGTGCTGCTGCGGTCGTCGGCCAGCAGCAGCCGCAGTGAGCCGTCGATCTCGGCACAGGCGGCGTCGGTCAGGTTCCAGTGCGCGGCCTGTGCTCCCTGCGGGTGGAAGCCACCCGCGGTGACCCGGCAGGCAGTCCGCCCGTCGGTGCGCACCTGCACCGGTCGGTGCAGACGTCCGGTCGCCTCGCTGGCGACCACCCGCGAAAGGGTCCGCGGCACCTCGGGACCGAGCAGCGCGTCGGCCGGCACCGAGTCGAACACCGTCACGCCACGCCGCAGCACCCGGACCCGGGTGACCGAGTCCGGCCGGTCGATCGGCACCAGGGCAAGCCGGTCGGTCACCGGCCGCGTCGTGTCCTTCTTGTCACGGCCGGGCAGGCTCGTCGTGACCATGACCGCGTCTCCTTCGAGTCCGGCCGGCACCGTCACGACGAGAACGGCGGTGTCCCCGTCGTACGCCGGCTGCGCGATCATCGACCTCGTTGAGCGGTACTGCGCCGTCGTGCCGCGCCGCAGCTCCGCCCCCGGTGCGGTGGACGCGAAGGTCACCGTCGAGGCGACCATGCCGCGGACCGCGTCCTCGGCCACCAGCACGACGACCACCTGGCCGGACCTGGGCAGCCGGGTGGACACGAGCGTCGCCGTGTCGGCCGTGTCGGCCGTGTCGTCGGTGCCGC
>JBOGDX010000666.1:0-1573 GCA_050743225.1 Actinomycetes bacterium
GGTGAGCTGCGCTTCCCGCTGCCGGTCGGCTACGTCTACGACGACGAGGGCGCAGTGGTGGTCGACCCCGACGAGGAGGTGCGCGCCGCGGTGGCCGACCTGTTCGCGGCCTTCGCCGCCACCGGCTCGGCCTACGGCGCGGTGGGCGAGTTCCGGGGCCGGCCGTTCCCGCTGCGCGCCTACGGCGGGGCCTGGGCCGGGCAGCTCCGGTGGGGCCGCCTCGGCCACTACCGGGTGCTCGACGCGCTGACGAACCCGGCCTACGCGGGCGCCTACGCCTACGGCCGCAGCTACATGGAGCCGAGGGTCGCGCCCGACGGGACGGTGCGCCGCGTCCGCCGCTACCGGCCCCGATCCGAGTGGCCGCTGCTCATCCAGGGCCACCACGAGGGCTACATCACCTGGCAGCAGTTCCTCGACAACGAGGCGCGGCTCGCCGCCAACCGGACCAGCCGCGGGGCGCGGCCACCGCGGGAGGGGCCGCCGCTGTGCCAGGGGGTCGTCTACTGCGGGGCCTGCGGCATGAGGATGGGAACCCACTACCGCTCGGGCGTCTACACCTCCTACCAGTGCTCCGAGGGGCGGCGCGAGGCGGGCACCACCGCGGGCTGCCGGGGCGTGCCCACGGCCACGGTCGACGACGCGGTCGCCGCCCTCGTGCTCGAGGCCGTCGAGCCCGAGCAGATCGAGCTGGCGCTCGCCGCGGCCGACGAGGTCTCCCGGCGCCACACCAGCACGCACCGCGCCGCCGAGCTGGCCGTCGAACGCGCCCGCTACGAGGCCGAACGGGCCGAGCGCGCCTTCCACCTGGTCGAGCCGGAGAACCGCCTTGTGGCCCGCACCCTGGAACAGCGCTGGGAGGCCCGCCTCGCCGTGCTGGCCGAGGCCGAGTCCGGCCTGGTGACCGCCCGGGAGTCGAGGCCCCCGCTGCCCGAGCGCGACCGCCTCCTGGCGCTGGCCGCGGACCTGCCCCGCCTGTGGCACGCGCCCGAGACCAGCCCGCGCGACCGCAAGCGGCTGCTGCGCGCCCTCGTCTCCGACGTGACCCTCGTCCCCACGCCGGACGACCCGTCGATCGCCAGGATCGGCGTGCGCTGGCACACCGGCGCCACCGACGAGGTGACCGTCGCCCGCCCCGGCCACGGCAAGACGCCCGATGCCGCGCTGGCGATCATCCGCGAGCTGGGCGCCACAACCGACAACGACGTGATCGCCGAGAAGCTCAACGCCGAGGGCCTCGCCACCGGCAAGGGCAAGCCGTTCACCGCGGCGGCCGTCGCGCGGGTGCGCGGCTACTACAACGTCCGCGCCCCGCGCACCGTGCCGCTGCGCGACGGCGAGATCACCGTCCCCGACGCCGCGCGCCGGCTCGCCGTCTCGGCCGACGCCATCTACAACTGGCTCAAGAACGGCCAGACTCCGGGGCGCCTCGCCTTGCGCGGCCGCTGGTGCATCGCCTGGAACGAGGAGACCGAGGCCGTCTACCGGGCCAAGGTCGCGGCATCGGTCCGCCTCAAGCCCCGCCCAGAACTGCAAGGAGGTGCAGTTTGAAACGCCCGTCGGGATTCGGACC
>JBOGDX010000667.1:0-1561 GCA_050743225.1 Actinomycetes bacterium
CCCAGGGGTCGCTCGGGACCTCCGGCCCGGTGCTGGCCGTGCCCGGGTGCCCGAGGCGCGCGGCCTCCGGCCAGCCGGTCCCCGTGCTCTCCCGCGACTCGGGCGGCCGGTTCCAGACGTCACGGCTGGACCCGGACCACCACGGAGCCTCTCCGCCGGGAGACTCGTCGGGGCGGCGCTGCTCGTCGGTCATGCTCGCGGGCTCCTACCAGGGGCGACGGGGGCGGACAGGGCGGCGAACGTCAGGGTCCATGGACGTCTCGAGTCATCACTCGAACGGGTTGAACCAGGATGCGACCCGATCCAGTCCCCTCCCGAGGCGGCCCATGGCGTCTCCTCCCCCTCCACCGGCGCCGTCATGCAGGACGTCGACGGCACGGTCCACCGTACGCTCCGGCGCGTCGGCCACCAGCGTGTAGACGGTTCCGCCGGCCGACCAGACCAGCCGGCGCGGGACCTCGTCGCGAACCCAGACGACGCGGCCGTCGGTGGTGTCGCGCCGGTATCCGTCCAGCCGGTCGCGGTCCAGGTCGCCCCGCTGCTGGAAGACCGAGATGGTCGCGATGCCGTCGGCGTAGCTGAGGTGGACGATCTGGCCGCCCTCGCCACCACGGCGGGCGTCCACCAGGGGCAGGGGGCCGGGGAGCCGCCCGGGACAGTCCCAGCCGTGGCGGCGCATCCGCTGCACCGCGGCACCGTCGAGGGTCTCGGTCCAGGCCCGGCCGGAGTCACCTGCGGCCTGGGACGCGGGCCGGTCACCGCCCACGACCACGTCGACGAACGCGCTGGCCCGGACGACCCGTCCCGGCCCGTCGTACACCTCACGGCGCAGCACGAGCCCCGTCTCCTGGTCGAGCCAGAAGCGGGCGACCACGGGTCGCGCCGCGGAGCCCGGCCGGAGGGCCTCCACCACGTCCGTGTCGCGACCCGCCACCTGCCCGGTGCCGGCACCCACCAGGGAGTAGTGGCGGGCCATCAGCGCCACCGCGCCCGCCCCCATGATGGAGGGGTCGGCGGAGCGGGCCGCCGCGTGGACCAGTGGGCGCTGCGAGGTGGGGCTCCCCGCGGAGCGCCAGGTGGTGCCGTCGGCGGGGGTGTGCTCGACGTGCAGCACCTGGCTGGTGACGGCGGCCGAGGTCCAGGCCGAGACGTACTGCGTGCCGGAGTACGACGTGCTCCTTGGCGCGGCTGCGGCGCGCTCGAGCAGCCGCCGCGCGGCCGCGTCGATGACCGGAACCGCCTCGCGCTCACCTGCCCCCCGCGCCGCGTCCTCATCCCCACGGGACGGTGCGTCTCGAGTCGGCAGGAACAGGAAGGCCAGGAGTGCGACCGAACCGAGCACGACGGCGACCCCCGCGAGGGGCACGAGCCGTCTCACCGCCGGGTGCTGGTGGTGACGTCGAAGGTGGACATCAGGCCGATCGCCGGGTCGCCCACCGTGACCGCGGTACTGGTGCGGCCGTGCTCCACCGAGAGCTCGGCCACGGGCGGCACCACGGTGGAGCTGGTCTGCGCGCCGCCGGCGACGAACGCGGTCCCGAGCACCAGCCCGGCGACCGAC
>JBOGDX010000668.1:0-1548 GCA_050743225.1 Actinomycetes bacterium
CACCCACAGCGGTCGCTCGTGAGGATCGCCCGGCGGGTTGCCGCGGAGCAGCTCGGAGGTGATGGTGGTCTGTTCCAGCCGGCCGGCGAGGTCGCCCTTCCACGGAAGCATGCGGGGCAGTCAAGCAGACCGCCGACCACTACCGTCGTGCCATGCGCCGCTCCACCCACCGGTTGCCGGGTCTGCTGCTGACCGACCACGAGTTCCGTGTCCCGCTCGACCACGCCGCCCCCGCGGCCGGTGAGATCGGTGTCTTCGCCCGCGAGGTCGTGGCACCCCGCAAGCGGGACCGCGACCTGCCGTGGATGGTGTTCCTGCAGGGCGGTCCCGGTGGGCGGTCGCCACGGCCGACGGGGCGGTCCGGCTGGCTCGGTCGCGCGCTGCAGGACCACCGGGTGCTGCTGCTCGACCAGCGCGGCACCGGCCGGTCCACGCCGGCGACCCGGCAGACCCTGGCCCGGCTCGGCTCCCCCGCCGAGCAGGCCCGCTACCTCACCCACTTCCGCGCCGACTCGATCGTGCGCGACGCCGAGCGCATCCGGCGCGAGCTGCTCGGCGACGAGACGTGGACGGTGCTGGGCCAGAGCTTCGGCGGCTTCGCCACCCTGACCTACCTCTCGCTGGCCCCTGACGGTGTGAAGCAGGCCGTCGTCACCGGTGGCCTTCCGCCGCTGGACCGCTCCCCCGACGACGTCTACGCCGCGACGTACGCACGGGTGCGCGAGCGCATCACCCGCTTCCGCGAGCGGTACCCGGACGACCAGCAGCGTCTCGACGACCTGGCCGACCACGTCGCCAAGCACGACGTACGGCTGCCGTCCGGCGACCCGCTGACCGTGGAACGGCTGCAGCAGCTCGGCATCGTCCTCGGCCAGAGCGGCGGGTTCGAGAAGCTGCACTACCTGCTCGAGACCGCCGTGGCGAGCGACGAGCCGTCCGACGAGCTGCTCGCCACCGTCGAGACGCAGACGTCCTTCCTCGACAAGCCGCTCTACGCGGTCCTGCACGAGGCCATCTACTGCGAGGGCGAGGCCTCCCGCTGGTCGGCCCAGCGGGTCCGGGAGACGCTGCCCGACTTCGCCCCCGACGCACGGCCGCTGCAGCCGACCGGCGAGATGGTCTACCCGTGGATGTTCGACACGGACCGCACCCTCGCGCCGCTGCGCGCGGCCGCGAACCTGCTCGCGGAGTACGACGAGTGGCCGGCGCTCTACGACGTGGACCGGCTGGCCGCGAACGACGTGCCGCTGGCCGCGGCGATCTATCACGACGACATGTACGTCGAGTACGCCTACTCGCTCGAGACCGCCAAGCGGGTCGGCAACGTCCGGTGGTGGGTGACCAGCGAGTACGCCCACGACGGGCTGCGCAGCGACGCCCGCGTGCTGGACCGTCTGCTCGACATGGCCGCCGGCGAGGCCTGACACTCGGAATCGGCTGACCGAGCTGCGGAGCTGAAGTAGCTCCAACGCCCTCCAGCTCCGCAACTCGCCGCAAGGCCCGGCGCGGTCCCGGTGCGGGGCGTGCGACGATCACGACCGTGGGTGG
>JBOGDX010000669.1:0-1541 GCA_050743225.1 Actinomycetes bacterium
GGCGTCGAGCACGTCGGCCAGCGCTGCCTTGGTGAGGGCGACCCAGGGGCGGGCACCCCAGGCGTTGTGCACGCGCAGCGCGCTCTGCAGGTGGCGCTCGGCCTCGGCCCACTCGCCGGCCGCCGCGTGCCGGTCGGCGGCCGCCCGGTGCTCGTCGGCTGTCCGCTCGCGACCGACGAACAGCGCCGTCTCGGTGGCCTCCCGCCGGCCCAGCGGTCCCACCCGAAGCCGGACCGCGACGGCGGCCACGACGAGCAAGGCCACCAGTACGGCCACCCCTGCGTAGCCGCCGGGCGAGACCCCGGCCACGTCGTCGAGCACCTCCGACGCCCGCTCGACCAGCCACCGCAGCAGCCGCTCCACCAGGCCGGGGCCGGCGTCGCGGTAGACCTGCTTGGCGAGCTCCTCGCGCGCCGCCTCCTGAGCCGCCTCACGGCCCAGCTCGACGGGGACACCCGTCGGGACGGCCGTCACCCGGGTGGCGGGCCGTCGGCTGCCACGCGGGGTGCCGCGACGTGGGGGACGTCCGCGCCCCGCGCGAGCTCGAGGTCGAGGGCCTCGCGCCGGATCCTCCGGTCGACGTAGAGGAGGGCCGTGGACACCGCCGTGAACGGCCAGGTGACGGCCGAGGCGATGATCGTGCCGACCGCGGTCACCAGCAGCGGGAGGATCTCGTACGGGTTGATGCCGCCGCCGTCGCTGGTGAGGAAGGTCACCGCCAGGGTCAGAACGGTGAACGGCACGCTCAGGATGCCGGCCAGGAACTGGGCGATCACGTTCACCAGCAGCAGGATGCCGAAGGTGCGCCACCAGGCGCCCTTGACCAGATCCCGGGAGCGCCGCAGCGAGGGCACCACCCGCTGCTTCTCCAGGACGATCGCGGCGGGGGCCAGCGCGAACGCGACGTACAGGTAGACCCCGGTCGCGACGGCGGCCGGCACCCCGACGACGAAGGCGACGACGACGGCGACCGTCGGCGCGTCGAGGACGGCGAGCAGAACACCGGGGCCGAGGGCGGCCACGAGCACCCCGAGCTCGACCAGGATGACCAGACCGGTGACGGCCAGCAGGGCGGGCAGCCGCGGCCGCGACTGGGCCCACGCCGCCCCGGCGCCGATGGGCTGCCCCAGCACCGCGCGACTGACGACCACGGTGAGGATGCCCGTGAGCAGAAGCGCGGCGACCAGGGTCACGACCACCTGCAGCGCGGTCGCGGACAGGGCGCTGGCCGTGAAGGCGATCTGCTCGTCGGCGTCCGCCGGTTCGTCGAACCCGAACGCCGAGTCGCCCGTGTCGCGCAGCAGAAGCCAGGTCAGCGGGACGGTGAGCAGCTGGGTCGCCACGGCCACCACCGCCGAGAGACCGAGCATGATCCGGGGCTGCGCCCGGATGCTCGACACGGCGCCGTCGAGGATCTCGCCCACCCCGAGCGGGCGCAGCGGGATGACTCCCGGCTTCGGCGGCGCCGGAGGAGGCGTCCACTGCTGCGGCGGCCCCCAGCCCGGCTGCGCACCCCACCCGCCGGGGGCGCCCGCCGGGGG
>JBOGDX010000670.1:0-1540 GCA_050743225.1 Actinomycetes bacterium
GTGCTGCCCTGCTGCAGACCTCTGCAGCAGGGCAGCACATCCCGCCGGTCATCGAGCTGGCCGACGCCCTGGCCGGGCACGGACCCGATGACCTGTGGCCGACGCTCGAACGGCTCCTCGCCGTCGGGCACTCGTCGGGCACCGCCTTCGCCCACGGCCTGCTGCGAGCGGCGCGCGCGGTCGAGACCCACCGGCGGGAGGCGGCGTGAGTTCCCACGTGGAGGTGCGCCGCGGCGCGTACCACGACTCGGTGACGCTGATGCAGGTCAGCCGGGACGTCACGACCGTCGACGGGGTCATCGCCGCGCAGGTCGCGATGGGCACCGAGCTCAACCTCGACCTGCTGCGGGACATGGGCTTCGACCCCCCGGCCGACGCGGGTCCCAACGACCTCGTCGTGGCCGTCCGCACCGACGACGACGCCGCTCTCCCCGAGGCCCTGGCGGCGTTGGAGGCCGCGCTCGCCGCGTCTACGGGCGGCGGTGCGACCGGCCTGGGCAGCGGCGAGCCCGAGCCGCACACCCTGGCGGCAGCGGTGCGCCGCTCCCCCGAGCCCCCGACGCTCGCGATGGTGTCGGTGCCCGGGCCGCACGCGTTCACCGAGGCCCTGTCGGCGTTGCAGTCGGGCCTGTCCGTGCTGGTGTTCAGCGACAACGTGCCCGTCGAGCAGGAGGTACGGCTCAAGGACGAGGCCGCCGACCGTGGTCTGCTCGTCATGGGGCCCGACTGCGGCACGGCCGTCGTCGGCGGCGCGGGGCTCGGCTTCGCGAACGCCGTCCGCCCCGGCCCGGTCGGGCTGGTCGCGGCGAGCGGCACCGGCGCCCAGCAGCTGATGTGCCTGCTCGACGGCGCCGGTGTCGGCGTCTCCCAATGTCTGGGCGTTGGCGGGCGCGACCTGTCCCGGGCCGTCGCCGGGCGCTCCACGCGCGCGGCGCTGCAGATGCTCGACGACGACCCGTCCACCGAGCTCGTCGTGCTGGTTTCCAAGCCGCCGGACCCCGCCGTCGCGGAGGAGATCAAGGAGTACGCCGGAAAACTCTCGACCCCGGTCCACCTCGCGCTGCTCGGGCGGGGACAGCCGGACCTCACCCAGGTCGCGCGGCGTGCCGTCGAGGCCGTGGGCGGGACCTGGCGCGACCCCCGCTGGTGGCCCGCGCCCGTCGAACGCACCGGCGACTACCCGACCCTGCGCGGGCTGTTCGCCGGGGGGACGCTGTGCGACGAGGCGATGGTCATCGCGGTCGAGACACTCGGGCCGGTCCTGTCGAACATCCCGTTGCAGCCGGACTGGGCGGTCGGCGACGACCTGCGGGCCGACGGCCACCTGATGATCGACTTCGGTGACGACGCGCTCACCCAGGGTCGGGCCCACCCGATGATCGACCAGCGCACCCGCATCGACCGGCTGGCCGCCACGGCCGGCTCCCCCGGGGTCGTGCTGCTCGACGTCGTGCTCGGGCACGGTGCGCACCCCGACCCCGCGAGCGAGCTCGCACCGGTGCTGGAGAAGCTGGACGCCCAGGTGATCGCGCATGTGTGC
>JBOGDX010000671.1:0-1534 GCA_050743225.1 Actinomycetes bacterium
CGGCGCGCTCGCGGCGGTCGTCGCCACCTGGACCGTGCTGCCGTCGCTGCCGCAGTTCGACACGCCGTCGCGCACCCTTGCGGTGCGCTACGCGCCGGACGCGGCCTCCGCCTGGGCGACCCTCGGTGGCCTGGCCGCCCTCCTCGTCGTGGTGGGCCTCGCGGTCGCCGCGCTGCAGCTGCGCACCGGTCGCTCCGACCGGCTGCGGGAAGGAGTCCGATGACCGGGATCCCGGTGTCCTGCCACGGCCTGGTGCACATCTACCGGCTGGAGGGCAACGACGTCGTCGCCCTGTCCGGCGTGGACCTCGACGTCGCAGCCGGCGAGGTCGTCGGGCTGCTCGGCCCGTCGGGGTCGGGCAAGTCGACGCTGCTGAACCTCTTCGCCGGCCTGCTGCGGCCCAGTGCCGGCCGGTTGCACGTGGGCCGGCACGAGATCGCCCGCATGGACGAGAAGGGCCTGGCGCGGATGAGGGCGACCGACGTTGGCGTCGTGCTGCAGGGCGCGATGCGCAACCTGCTGCCCTACGCGAACCCCATCGACAACGTCCGCTTCGCGCAGCGGGGCGCGCGCACGGTGCGGCGCAGGGAGACGGAGGACGGGCTCGGACCGGGCGACCTGCTCGACCCGCGTGAGGTGCTCGCCCTGGTCGGGCTCGCCGACCGCGCGACCACTCACCTTCCCGCGCTGTCCCCCGGTCAGCGACAGCGGCTCGCGGTCGGGGTCGGACTCGCGTCCCGCCCCGGGCTGCTGCTGCTCGACGAGCCGACCAGCCAGCTCGACCGCGAGGGCCGCGACGAGGTGCTGCAGGCGGTCACCGACATCAACCGCGACCTCGGCACGACCGTCGTGGCCGTCACCCACGACCCCGATGTCGCCGCGCGGCTGCCCCGGACCGTGACGATCCGCGACGGCCGCGTCGGTGCCGAGGGCCGGCGCGGCGAGGACTTCGCGGTCGTCGCCCGCGACGGGTCGCTCACGCTGCCGCCGGACATCCTCGACAGCGTGCCGCCGGGCTCACTGCTGCGGGTGACCGTCGTTGACGACGGAGCCGTCCGGCTCGAACGCACAAGGACCGAGCCGGGGGAGGGCGCGGCGTGACCGGCACAGGCGGTGCAACCGGAATCGAGGTGCGCGCGCGGGACGTGCACGTGGCGTACGACGGGCACGAGGTGCTGCGTGGCGTGGACCTGCACGTGCGGCCCGGTCGCATCGTCGCCGTGACGGGACCGTCCGGTGCGGGCAAGACGACGCTGTTGTGGTCGCTCGCCGGCCTGGTCCGACCCGGTGGTGGTGAGGTCGTTGTGGACGGCGTCGTGCCGCGCGACCGTGACCAGACCAGCGCGGCTGGAGTCGTGCTCATCCCTCAGGACAACGCACTGGCGGGCGTGCTCACCGCGTCGGAGAACGTGCTCGTCCCGCTGCTGGCGGCGAGGGTGCCGCCGGGCGAGGCGCAGGCCCGCGCGCATGCGGCGCTGGAGTCCGTCGGGCTCGGCGCGGCGGGCTCCCAGCTGATCGAGGAGCTCTCCGGCGG
>JBOGDX010000672.1:0-1527 GCA_050743225.1 Actinomycetes bacterium
ACCACGCGTTCGTGACGACCTCGGTCGTCGACACGGTCAGCACCGACCGCTTCCACCGCGACCGCGCCCGCGTCGAGCTCGCCATCCGCGACATCAAAGCCGGCGCCGGGCACGAGCACCGCCCTTCCGGATGAACCGCCCTGGCTTCGTTGGAGGCTCCTGACCTTGGAAACGAGGATGGAGTCATGCCACAGGAGATGTCACCTGGGAAGCCGACGACGCGTCGGTACAGCGAGGCGGAGAAGGAGCGGGCGGTGCGGATGGTGCGCCAGCTCCGCAAGGAGTTGGGGACCGACCACGGGACGGTGAAGCGCGTCGCCGAGCAGTTGGGCATCGGGGTGGAGTCGCTGCGCGGCTGGGTCAAGCAGGCGGAGATCGATGACGGCGTGAAGCCGGGGGTGACCTCGGCCGAGGCCGCCCGGATCAAGGAGCTGGAGCAGGAGGTGCGGGAGCTCCGGCGGGCGAACGCGATCTTGAAGTCCGCGTCGGCTTTCTTCGCGGCGGAGCTCGACCGCCCGCAGAGGTGATGGTCGACTACATCGACCGGCATCGTGACGAGTTCGGGGTCGAGCCCATCTGCAAGGTGCTGCAGGTGGCTCCGAGCACGTACTACGCGGCCCGCCGTCGTTCGCCGTCGGCCCGGGCGGTGCGGGACGCGGTGATGATGCAGGTCCTGATGGTGCTGTGGGTCACCAACCGCAAGGTCTACGGGGCCCACAAGCTCTGGAAGGCCGCGCGTCGGGCCGGCCACGACATCGGCCGGGACCAGGTGGCCCGGGTGATGCGGGAGCTGGGCATCCGCGGCGTGTCCCGCCGACGCAAGGTGTTCACCACCCGCCCCGACCCCGACGCCTGGCGGGCACCCGATCTGGTCAACCGCGACTTCACCGCGGACCGGCCCGACGCCTTGTGGGTCACGGACCTGACCTACGTGCCGACCCGGTCGGGGATGGCGTACGTGTGCTTCATCGTCGACGCCTTCTCCCGCCGGATCGTGGGCTGGCGAGCGGCCGCGAACATGCGCACCGACATGGTCCTCGACGCGCTCGAGATGGCCCGGACCGCCCGCGGCGGCCACCGACTCGTCGGCTTGGTGACACATTCGGATGCCGGGTCGCAGTTCACCTCGGTGCGTTTCACCGAGCGGCTCGACGAGCTCGGCGCCCGGCCCAGCATCGGCACCGTCGCGGACAGCTACGACAACGCGCTGGCCGAGACGACCAACGGGCTCTACAAGGCCGAGTGCGTCTACGGGCCCGACACCAACGGATGGGACGACGTCGACGACCTCGAGCTCGCCACCCTCGGCTGGGTCCACTGGTTCAACGAGCAGCGGCTCCACGGGCACTGCAACCACGTGCCGCCCGCGGAGTTCGAAGCAGCGTTCTACGCTGCCCAACACACCGACCCCGCCAGGGTTGGAAACCAATAGCCCGAGCCTCCATCAAGGCCAGGGCGGTTCACCGGCGATCATGTGGAACGGTTTGTCAAGCGCGTCGCGGTGCTTGTCGTGGATGGGTGTGGGGG
>JBOGDX010000673.1:0-1517 GCA_050743225.1 Actinomycetes bacterium
GTGCTCGGCGCTGTCGGCGTCGTCGCCACCGCGGCCCTCCTGATCGACGGCTGGGCCCGCGAGCTCACCTGGGTGACCGGGTTCCAGGGCGTCGACGACCCGCTCTACTCCTGGATCCGCCCGCTGCTCCCGGACTACCGCGACATGACGGCCGGCGGCTGGATCCGCCACGGCCTCTGGCTCGCCCTGCTGACCGTTCTTGCGGTCGCCGGCTGGCGGCAGGCCCGGGTCGCGACGTCCGACCGGCACCACGGGCACGACCCCCACGAGACCTCGGCGCCGGACAGTCCGGCGCCGACTTCCGCGCTCACCTCCGCGTGAGCCCGACCAGAGAGGCAGGACACATGTCCCGCAGCACCACCCGTCGTACGACCGCCGCCGCGCTCCTGGCCGCTGCCCTCACCTTCTCGATGGCCGCGTGCAGCGACGACGGCTCGGGCAGCGGCGGTTCCGGCTCGGGCTCCGGCTCCGGCAGCGGGTCCGGGTCCGCCAAGTAGGGACGACCTTCCACCGACCACACCCGACCGGCCACACCGGCCACACTCGACCAAGGACGCACGCAAATGCTGACCGCCTTCTTCGTGATGCTGCGCGAGGGGTTCGAGGCCGCCCTGATCGTGGCGATCCTCTACGCCTACCTGCGCAAGGTGTCCCGCAACGACCTGATCCCGTCGATGTGGCAGGGCGTGGCCGCTGCCGCGGCGCTCTCGGTCGGCGCGGGGCTGGTCATCCACCTGTCGATCGACGGGCTGGAGGGTGACGCCCGGCTGAGGTCGTTCGCGGCGATATCGGTGTTCGCGGTGGTCGTGCTTACCTGGATGATCTTCTGGATGCGCAAGCACGCCCGCGCGATCAAGGGCGAGCTGCAGGAGGTGCTCGACGAGGCAATGTCGCGCACCGGGCGCATCAGGTGGGCGGTGACGGCAGCGGCGTTCTTCGCCGTGCTCCGCGAGGGCCTGGAGGCGGCGCTGTTCATGATCGCCACCGCCACCACGGAGGACGGGGGCGAGGTCCTGATCGGCGCGCTGATGGGGCTGTCCCTGGCCTGCGTCCTGGGCTGGGCGGTCGTCCTCGGCGGGCGGAAGATGCCGATGCGGCAGTTCTTCCAGGTCACCGGCGTGATGCTGATCCTCTTCGCCGGCGGGCTGCTCGCCCGAACCGTGATGTTCCTGCAGACCGCCGGTGACCTCGGGATCGCGTGGAACAACGTCTACGACGTCACGTCGGTGAAGCTGCTCACCGTCGAGACGGAGGTCGGCCGCTTCCTCGGTGCGATGCTCGGCTGGGATCCACGCCCGTCGATCGAGCAGGTGGTGGCGTACGTCCTCTACGTCGGGATCGTCACCTGGCTGTTTCTGCGCAACCCGAAGGTGGCGGCACCCGCCGACCCCGGGAAGCTCCCCGCGCAGGCCGTCCGCCACACCTGAGGGTCAGTCGTCGACGGCGGCGTGCGTGGCGACCCGGTCCAGTGCCTTCGCGAGCACCCCGGCGGTGAGCCCGACCTGCCACCTGCGGGC